>JBFFLO010000124.1:0-7214 GCA_041554895.1 Lutimonas sp.
GAAGTCACCAATATTAAATTATGATAACGAAGTATAAATTATTCATGATAGCATTCGGCTTCAGCTTGGTATCCTGCACCGAAAAGATCGACTATGAATTCGCAGAGAAATACATAACCGAATCTGCTAATGACTGGGCCCAAGCCATTGCAATAGGCGATACAACTGCAATAGATCGAATTATGGCCGATGACTTTGTTGGTGTTAGTTCCAGGGGAGAACTTTACAGCAAGAAAGCATTGATACAAAAATCAATTGAATCAGCAAACCTTTTTAAAACTGAAGTATACAATGTAAGTGTTCGGTTTTTTGGGAATGCTGCGGTCGCTCAAGGAAATGAAACATGGACAAAATTGGCCGATTCTACAAGTACTAAAAGTATTTGGACCGATACTTGGATATATCGAGATAGAAAATGGCAAGTTGTGGCAGCCCAAGACCTTAAATATAAAAAGTAAAAATAATGTTCCAATAATGTACAACTGCAATTGCCTGATATTAAATGAGTAACTTAAAACCCTTAACCAATGGTTTTGGGAGAAGGTTAATGGTCTTTCAGAAAACAGGACGATGAAAAATAATTTTTTTTATTTGTTTTCTTATCAATTGAAAGGATTACAAAAATGATATAACAAAAAACTTATGAGCGATAAAAAGAGATCAAAGAAATCCGGCTTGCCACCCATGGGTGCACAAGACTACTCTGAGATAGAAGACTGGCCGGGGTATTTCAATGCTGTTCTTGGGAAAGGAGCGAGAGATACGCTTATAGCCGCCCTAAATTCTTTTGAGCAGGAGGGGTTTTATAATGGTTTTGCCGTTGATTTAGCCGCGGGAGAAGGCCGGGATTCGCTGGAACTGCTCAGTAGGAGCTGGAAGGTATTGGCAACCGATAATCACCCGGAAGCATTCCCATATTTATGGGCAAGGGTCCCGGAGGTGTTGAAACCCCTGTTGACGACCACAGAGGTCGACTTCAATGATATGAAGTTTCCCGACTGTGACATGGTGAACGCCAGTTTTGCCTTGCCGTTTTGCGAGCCACGACATTTTGAAGGACTATGGAATAAAATCGTCGCATCGATCAGGCCCGGAGGCAGGTTTGCAGGGCAGTTCTTTGGAAGCAGAGATACCTGGGCATCACTTCCAAATCGGTCTCACCATTCACGTCAGGAAGTTTTAAAGTTGCTGGAAGGCTTTTCAATAGAAATGATCAGGGAAGAGGAACGTGACGATCCGCCGGAGCTTAGGAACCCAAAACATTGGCAAATATTTCATATTGTGGCGAAGAAACATTAAGAATGCCAGGTAAGTGCTGATCGTGAAATCGGGAGGATTTATCTCTGGTTCGTTTTCCTTTGCTAACTTACTCCTTGCCAAATATTACGAATCATACCAAAAACCGTTTTGCTTCATTATGAACAAGCATTGATCAATGATAAAATTATTTAGAAAAATTCGATACGACCTCATGGAAAAAAACAGAACTGGAAAATACCTAAAATATGCCATTGGAGAAATTATTCTTGTGATGATAGGTATTCTCTTAGCGCTGCAAATCAATAATTGGAATGAGGATAGAAAAAACAGCATTATTGAACGAGCTACTTTGGAAAGCCTAAAATCCGATTTAGCTTCTGCTCTTGTTCAACTCGATGTAAAGATCGAGCAAAACAGAGGTTATAGAAATCTGGATTCTATTTTACTGGATGTAATTCATTTTAAAAAGGACATTTCAACTGATAGTCTAGAGCAACTAACTTTACGGCATATTTTTTCGCCTGGTTTTGATCCTGAACTAGGAACTCTAAATGAGATTTTAAGTACAGGAAAAATGGAAATCATACAAAACAGAAGGCTTAGAAAACACATTTCTAGCTGGAATAAATACATGGATGAATTAGAAGAGGTAGACGGAAAATTGGCGCATTACGATTTGCAAGTAAAAGATCCTCTTTACTTGAAACAATTACCTTATAAAAATTTTATACGAGAACAATTTCCAAAATCTAATTTTGAGTGGAATTCCAAAGGATTGCTAGAAAACAAAGAATTTGAGAATATGCTTGCAAATTATATGATTTACTCTACAATGCAATATATCCGTTTATTAGATATTAAACGTAACATCATTGAGATGATCACGCTAATTGATGATGATATTACCGACAAATAAATTATTATGAAAATTAAGGTTTTTCTATTTTTGATCATATCAGCTGTAAATTGTTTTACGGTTTTGGCTCAATAAACCAATAAAAAATGGAAATATTAAATCTAAATCATGTAACCCTTGAAGAGCTTGTGGATTGCTTTTTATTGGCATTCGAAAATTACTATGTAAAAATGCCTTCCAATAAAGATTATTACGAAAGGCGATGGAAGGCTGCTAAAGTAGATTACGATTTATCTTATGGAATGTTCGATAATGGGCGGCTAATTGGCTTTATTATTCATGCTGTTGACGACCGATTCGGAATAAAAACAGCTTTTAATACAGGTACGGGAATCATTCCGGAATATAGAGGGCAAAGGATTATAAAATCAATTTATGATTTTGCCATTAATGATTTAAGGTATAATGGAATTGAAAAAAGTACTCTTGAAGTCATTCAAGAGAATAAAAAAGCAATAAAAGCTTATCAGGGAGTTGGCTTTAAGGTTTGTAAGGAATATAGCTGTTTTTCGGGGAATATTACTATTGACCGTCAAGAAGAAATAAAATTGGAAAAGATAGATAAAAGGGAATTTGACTGGGATTCAGTTCACAACCAACATTACTATTCATGGGACTTTCAAAAAGAAACAATTTTAGAAAGAGCGTATAGTTTCTATCACGTAATTCATGACGCTAAACCGGAATCATATTTTATTTTTAATGAAGAAAATAAATATATAGCTCAGTTTGATTTATTTGAAAACAAAAAAAATTCATGGGCCCGATTATTTCAGGGAATCAAACAGATATCAAATGAAGTCAAAATAATAAATGTAGATAACAGGCTAGTGGATAAGCTGTGCATGATCAATAAGGTCAAAATCCCCAAGACCGTTGAACAGTATGAAATGGAATTAGAAATAACAGGTGCTAATCATAAATAGGGGGCATTTCATGGATCATACTCATACTTTATCCAATGTGTAAAAAGTTTAGTTCCTATAAGCTCAATCATAAGGATAAAAAATGGCTTAGCTATTTGTAAGCATAATGATCGGTAAAACCTGGTAAAATTAATGGTTTCGGTTCGTTTCGCTTCTGTCTTAGGCATTTTCTAGCCGTATCTTGAAGGCAGGTTCTGTTCGTATTTGCTAAATTAGGAGCTTGGAACACGCAACCAACCATTTATAAACCGTTGTGGTTCATGTTGCGGGATAGATTATTATATTTACGTTTTGCCTATTCAACATATCTTTATACCATGATGATAAAAATATTTTCAATTCTTGCGAAGCATTTTAATTTGAGACTATTGGTCCTTATTATGAGCTCCATTCACTGTGTATCCGTATTTGCCAATGTTGTTCGAGTGGAGATCGATTCCCGGGAGCCTGTTCTGAATGGAAGGGTATTTGCTTCGGGCACAGCCTATGAATTACTTAGGGGAAGGGTCTACTTTGAATTTGATCCGGCCAACTATGCGAACAGCCGAATTACGGATATCTTTTTGGCTGAAAGAAATCCGGATGGAAAAGTGGAAGCCTGGTCTGACCTTATAGTGCTGCGACCGATCAACATTACAAAGAGTAATGGCGTTGCCTTGATCGAAGTGAACAACCGAGGGCGTAAGTTTTCTCCAAGGTACTTTAACAAAGCCAAAAGCTCCGATCTGGATGTAAACAACCCGGAAGATTACGGGGACAACTTTCTCATGGATGAGGGTTTTACCGTGGTCTGGATAGGCTGGCAGTTTGATGTACCGGCACCGGGATTACATCTGAAGGTTCCCGTAGCAAGAGGATTGGATGGCTCTGAAATATTCGGGCTGGTTCGAAGTGACTGGACTGTTGACAAGGATACAAATCAATTGAGGCTGGGACACCGAAACCTGGAGGGTTATCCGGTTGCCCTTAAGAAGGATCCACGAAATATATTGACCTACAGGACCGGTCGGGACGATGATCGGGTTACCGTTCCCCGGGACCAATGGGAATTTGCAGCAATGGATGAAACTGGTGTCAAAGAAAGTTCCGATTTCATTTATTCAAAAGAAGGGTTCAAAGCAGGTAGAATTTATGAACTTGTCTATGTTGGCAGCAATCCTCCGGTTGTCGGACTTGGAATGGCAGCCATCCGTGATATCATTTCATATGTGAAATACGATGAGGCCTGCGAGTTCAGTGCTGAATACGGCCTTGCTGCAGGAGTTTCCCAAACAGGGCGATTTCTGAGAAAGTTTGTATATCAAAATTTCAACACAGATGAAGATGGACGGAAAGCTTACGACGGCATGATGGTTATAACGGCAGGTGCAGGAATGGGAAGTTTCAATCACAGGTTTGCCCAGCCTTCAAGAGACGGGCATCGTTACTCCGCGTTCCTGTATCCGACAGACATGTTCCCGTTTAGCGGAACAACTCAGTTCAATAGCAGGTTGATGCGATCCGATGGGTTGTTCGCGGGGGCAAATAGAGAACAGCTGCCCAAGATGTTTTTTATAAATACCGGATATGAGTATTGGGGCAGGGCGGCTTCCTTGATCCATACCTCACCGGACGGCCATAAAGATGCACCCTTAGCTGAAAATGAAAGAATATATCATATCGCTTCGGGCCAGCATTATGTGGGGCAATGGCCTCCGGCTGCCGGCGACGGTAAAAGTAGTGTGGATCTGTTTAAGGGAAACCCCCTTTATTTCTTTCCGAATTACAGGGCCCTTTTATTTGGACTGAGCAAATGGGTCACCAGTGATGAAACGCCTCCCAGTAGCACTTATCCGAGCATCGCATCGGGCACTTTAATTGAACATACCGACTTGGATATGCCTGCAATTCCCGGATTGGAAGTCCCAAAAGTCATCCATACCGCCTACGATGTTGACTATGGCCCCAGATGGAACCTGGGCATTGTGGATTTTCAACCTCCCCTGGTCAATGATCAATACCTTCCTAAGGTTTCTGCAGTAGACAAAAATGGCAATGAAATTGGTGGCATCAGAAATGTGGAGCTAACCGTACCTCTTGCTACTTATACACCCTGGAACCTGCGTTCGGGTTTTACCGGTGGTAATGGAGAACTTACTGATTTTCAGGGATCTTTTCTGCCTTTTCCTTTAAATGATGACATAAAGCGCAGTAAGGGAGACCCAAGACCAGCGATCAAAACCTTGTACAAAAGCAAAAAGGAATATATGCAAAAGGTAAAGATTGCCATTGAAACTTTGGTAGCCGACGGATTTGTACTGCCTCGTGATAGAGATGATATTATGAATAGACACGCCTCTTATTGGGATTGGCTGACAAAAAGATAAGTGTTGGCATATATTAAATACCGGATATGAAAAACTTCAGAACTTTTATAGGAATACTATTTTTATTTGTTGTCACTATTGGATGTCGCCAAACTTCCAATAAGATATCGACTACTCAAAACAAAGCCCAACAGCATGATCTCGCTACAGCCAAACCAGAAGATGCAGGGCTTGACAGTCAAATTATTAAGGAGCTTCTAGACAGTATCAAAACAGGCTTCTATCCTAACCGTCATTCTGTGCTCATTTATAAAGATGACCGGTTAGTATTGGAGGAATATTTTTCAGGCCCAGATGAAAACTGGGGTACTGATATTGGAATTGTGCAACACGCTGATACTGTTCTTCATGACATGAGGAGTGTTTCAAAAAGTGTGGTCTCTGCTTGTATTGGATTAGCTATTTCTCAAGGAAAAATAAAAAGTGTGGACCAACCTGTTTTTGATTTTTTTGAGGATTACTCGCAATATAACAATGAAGGGCGGGAAAAATTAACGATTAAACATCTTCTGACCATGACCTCTGGCTTAAAATGGAATGAAGATATTCCATATGACAATCCGGAAAATAGTGAAATTCAAATGATAAATAGCGGAGATGGAATTGGTTTCGTATTAAGCAGGCCGTTAGTGGCCAAACCAGGGACTGTATGGACATACAATGGCGGAACTACCGAATTACTTGCAGAAATAATTCAAAGAACATCTGGAAAAAACATACATGAATTTGCAAAGGAGTTTCTGTTTGAACCAATAGGCATTACGAATTCTGAATGGACGATTTCACCTTCCACAAATTCCCCGGCAGCAGCGTCAGGATTAAGGTTAAGATCCACTGATATGCTTAAATTTGGAATTTTATATCTTTATGATGGTAGATGGGGCGAAAAACAAATAGTCCCAAAGGAGTGGGTAAACGAATCTTTAACATCAATGATTGTCAGGCCAGATGGAGGAGGTTATGGGTATCAATTCTGGATTTTTGATTACTTGATCCAGGAAAAAAAATTGACGATACCAGCTGCTGTTGGTAATGGGGATCAAAGGATATACCTTGATAAAGGCAATCATCTTTTAATAGTTACAACTGCAGGCAATTATAACAAGTGGGACATAGAAAACAATGCTAGTGCAATCCTTAAAAAGATATATACTTGTTTCGATTTTACAGAACAATAAACAAGGCAATAAGCAGATGCCCGTTCAGGCCTGCTCAGAAAACGCCTTTAGGGATTTCAACTTGCTGTTTGTTTGCAAAGTGAAGTTTTCAATGAGCAGTTGCTCAAAACCAAACCGTTCGCGGTAGTTAAAACCAACCTATATGAAATACCTGTTAATATTAATTGCAATCGTTTTAGCTTCCTGCAAATCGCCGAATAAAAAAAATACTGATATAAAATCGATAGGATTGGAGCAACTGGAGGCGAGCATCGATTCCTTGTTCAATGCTGAAATAGGTGAAAATGAGCCTGGTGCAGCAATTCTCATTTCCTATCGTGGCGAAAAACTCATCAATAAAGGTTTTGGCCTGGCAGATTTAAAAAATAAAGAGCCAATTACCCCAAAAACGAACATGAGAACAGGTTCGGTCGGCAAACAATTTACTGCTTTGTCTATTCTAAGCCTGGTTGATAAAGGTTTACTTTCTTTAAATGATTCATTGAACAAGTTTTGGCCCTATGACGTTTTTAAAAATATCACAGTTGAACAGCTGATCAATCATACTTCGGGCCTTGCTCATTTTGAA
>JBFFLO010000125.1:0-7145 GCA_041554895.1 Lutimonas sp.
ATCTGACAAGCGGCCATCCTCAAAGCTTTGCTGATTGGTCAGCGGTGCCAGCATAAACCTGTTTTTCATGATACGGCCACATGAAAATCGGAGCGGGGAATCGGGGCTGTTCATAGGTTAAAGTTTTGATTTTTTAAGATCCTGTCTATGGCTTTGGCCAAATCGAAATCTTTACCGGTCAGGCCATCCACGTCATGCGTGTTTAATGCAATGTTCACTTTGTTATAGACATTTTTCCAATTGGGATGATGCCCGTATTTTTCAGCAACCAAGGCGACAGCCGTCATAAAGGAAAAAGCTTCAATAAAATTTTTAAAACTGACTTCAAGATGGATGAATTTGCCTTTTCGTATCCAGGCAGGGTCGATCTGACCCATATTGCTTTGTATTTCCTGCTCGTTCAATTTGGTCATGGCACTCTTTTTAAAGTTCAATAGTTAGCATAGCAATTGTACAACTGATTTTTCGGGATTTTATTTAAAAGCACTAAGATAAGCAAAAGAGGCTGAGTGTATGGTTGTTTAATTCTCTCATTTGCTCATTTTGTTTATAGTTATCCCGGCACTAAAATTAAAAATGCCTGCCCTTAAAGCAAATGATAAAGGCCCGCTTGGTGGTATGATAAAATCAGTTTTGAGCGATCTTCACTCAACTATATAAATCCTTTGCAGTTTTTAGGGGTTTATTCATTTTGACCATGTGCCAGGCCGGGGTTTTCTTATTGGTAAATCGGGCGATGCAGGATCCTGCATATTATACTAGGTATTTAGGGTTACATTATTTAACTTCGGTTGCGGATTTAAAATTAAGACACAACGATCAAGACACCTTATTATGTTTAAAAAAAACCTTAGCACCACAGTTTTATTTTTCACTTTTTCATTCATTTTTAGCACTCTTTATGCCCAGATCCAAAACAAAGAAGCGATAACAAAGGCTGTTGAAGGCCTGGCGTTTCGAAGTATTGGCCCGGCTGTAATGGGAGGGCGCATTGCCGATATAGCGGTTAGCCATTCCGATAAAAGCACCTGGTATGTAGCTGCGGGCTCTGGTGGCTTATGGAAAACAAACAACAGTGGCATTACCTGGCAACCCGTTTTTGACACTCAGGCATCTTATTCAATAGGAACAGTAAGTATTGACCCCAACAATTCAAATGTGATCTGGGTAGGTACCGGAGAAAATGTAAGTGGCCGTCATGTTGGTTGGGGAGACGGGATATATAAAAGTAATGACGGAGGTAAAACCTGGCAAAATATGGGCCTTAGAAAATCTGAGCACATTGGCAAGGTGCTGGTAGATCCAAGAAACAGTGATGTTGTATTGGTAGCAGCCGAAGGCCCCTTATGGTCATCCGGCGGTGACAGAGGCCTTTACAAAACTGAAGATGGGGGAAAGACCTGGCGATTGGCCCTTAAAATCGATGAAGATACAGGAGTCACCGATATGGAATTCGACCCATCAAATCCTGACATAGTATATGCAGCAGCTTATCAACGCCGTCGACATACCTGGGCACTGCTTTCAGGAGGCCCCAAGTCAGGTATTTATAAATCCATAGACAATGGAACATCTTTTCGTCAAGTAAAATCCGGTTTACCAAAAGGAGACATGGGGAAAATTGGCCTTGCAGTAACACCTGCTAACCCGGAACTGGTCTATGCGACCATCGAGGCAAACAACGAAGAAAAGGGTTTTTACAGGTCTGAGGACAGGGGAGAGAGCTGGAAAAAACAAAACAGTTATATATCTGCAGGAACAGGACCACATTACTATCAGGAAATTGAAGTTTCTGCCGAGAATCCCGATCTTGTTTACCAAATGGATGTTTTCCTTCATGTAACCAGAGATGGCGGAAAGACTTTTAATTATTTAGGCACGGGTCGCGAAAAGCACAGTGATAACCATGCGCTTTGGATAGATCCGGACAATGGCCAACACTTGATCGCTGGTACAGATGCCGGATTGTATGAAACTTTTGACGAGGGAACAAAATGGCGACATTTCCCAAACCTGCCTATTTCTCAGTTTTACAAACTGGGTCTTGACAACTCAGAGCCATTTTATAATATCGTAGGAGGTGCTCAGGATCTGGGTACTTTAATAGGTCCTTCAAGAACAACAAATGCAGAAGGTGTGCGCAACCAGGATTGGTACGTGCCACTTGGTGCAGATGGCTATGATACAGCCTTTGACCCGAAAGACCCAAACATCGTTTATATGGAAATTCAACAGGGCCTTTTGCACCGTCATGACAGACGCAGTGAAGAAGTCCTGAACATTCAGCCTCAGGCAGGGCCAGGTGATGCCCCTGAAAGATGGAATTGGGATAGCCCCATTCTTATTAGCCCCCATGATAACAATCGTCTTTATTTCGGGTCTCAGCGTTTATGGAAAAGTGAGAACCAGGGCAATTCATGGACGCCTGTTAGCCAGGACCTGACCACCAACACGAATCGTTATGAACTTGAAATGATAGGGCGTGTTTGGAGCGTGGACGATCTCTATGACAATGGTGCGATGTCAAAATACGCCACACTGACTTCAATCGCTGAATCTCCCTTAGTTGAAGGGCTGCTTTATACGGGTTCTGATGACGGATTAATTCAGGTGAGTGAAAACGGTGGCCAAAATTGGAGGAAAAGCACCAACCTTCCTAAAGTGCCTTCGCGTTCATTTATCAATGATATCGAAGCCTCAGGCCATGATGACAATACCGTATTTGCTGTTGCGGATGCACATAAGTTTGGCGATTTCAACCCCTATGTGTTTATGAGCAATGATCGTGGCAAGTCTTGGAAATCAATAGCAGGTGACCTGCCCAAAGGAACCATCGTATGGGTGCTGAAACAAGATCATAAGGATGAAAACCTGTTATTTATCGGAACCGAATTTGGGATCTGTTTTTCTCCGAACAAAGGTGTCAATTGGATAAAACTGAATGGGGGAGTACCCACCATTCCTTTTAGGGATATCGAGCTTCACAAAAGAGATGATGACCTGGTAGGTGCTACTTTTGGACGTGGATTCTATGTCTTGGATGACTATGCGCCGCTCAGAGAGATCAGCAGCGCGGTCAAAAATAAATCAAATACGCTTTTTCAGGCAAGGGATGCCTGGTGGTATGTTCCGAATGCACCCATGCAGGCCAAGGGGATGCCTACCTTGGGTTCGACAAGTTTTGTCAGCGAGAATCCTCCTTTTGGGGCGGTATTTTCCTATTATTTGAATGAACTGCCAAAAACAGCCAAAACAGCGCGAAAAGAAACTGAAAAATCGTTGCGAAAGCAAGACGCCAGCATACCCTTTCCCGGCTGGGAAAGTCTTCGTGAAGAATCATATGAAAGTGAACCCCGTGTAATGCTACTGGTTCGTGATGACAACGGTGAAGGAGTTCGCTGGTTGGAGGGGGCCGCAAAAAAAGGCATGCATAGAACAAATTGGGACCTGAAATTGCCGGCACTGGACCCCATTAACCTTGTTGAACCTGATTTTAAGCCACCATGGGCAGGCTCTTCTGAAGGACCTTTGGCAGCACCCGGAAAGTACAGTGTGGAACTGTTCATAGTGCATAATGGCAGTTTGCAATCGCAGGGAGCGCCTAAAGAATTCCATGTAAAACCGGTTCCTACAGGAGCTTCAGGTACTGACTTTAAAGCTGTTGCCGAATTTCAGCGTATGACCAGTGAGTTGGGAAGAGAGATCTCAAGTGCCAACAAAAAAATGGGTGAGGCAAATGAAAGGCTGATGCATCTGAAGGCCGCATTAAAACACACACCCAAAGCATCACCTGAGCTTTTCAAAAGAATGGATCAACTGCATAAGAGGTTAACAGAATTGCGCAGTGAATTAACGGGTGACCAAATTCTTCGCAGCAAGGATGAATCAATCAGCCCTTCAATAAGTTCAAGGGTAGGACTAGTGGCTTATGGACATTGGGATACGCGACAAACACCTACCGACACACAAAAACAAAACATTGAAATTGCAGCAAACGATTTTGTTATGTTCAAGAAAAGTTTGGTAACCTATTTACATGACCTTGAAAATTATGAAGCAGCATTGGAAGCAGCAGGAGCCCCTTATACAAAAGGGCGGAAATTGAAATAGTTTTATGGATGGCAGCATAGTCAAGGTAGTAACAAATATTTTGTCATTTAGGATAATTTTTGTAATATTGGCTACAACCTTGATAGTTAAGGTATAAGAAAAGTTAATCCCTTCTAAAACTTCTATTATGAAAACAACATTACCTAAAGACTTAAATTCAACCAAAAAGGTGAGCAGCTTTGCCAAAAGAAGTTATCAGATTTATCAAGAGCATTTTAGGTCTAAAAACTTAACTCCGGCCTTGACCTTGGATGAGTTCATGGAGAATTATAGATAATATTTACATATTGCCTTATGCGATTTTCAAATCTTACCGGATCCGGCGTCAAAAACCTGGCGAAGGATCAATGAAGATGCTTTTTATTGTCGAAACAGGTAAAATAATGTAATGTTGACCAGGAACCTGTCCTTCATATAAGAAAAAGCACACTTTTCTCATGACTTGCTAAGTCCTCAAAAATTAAATTATTTAAAACATTGTTTAACAGTACGATAACATGTTGGTATTAAACTACTACATTAAATAAAGTAATAATAAAATTTAGAGATTTAACAAAACCTTAACACGTTAATCTTGTATTTAGGGTGGAATATTTTATGTTGGTACCATCAAATATTAAAAACAATATGAAATTATTACACGTTAAAAGAAAAACAAAAACCGAAAAACGATACAGTTCAACGATGGGGAAACTTACCACGGAGGTAACCTACATAAAACTATATCTAATAGGTCTTCCTGTTAAAACACTTCATAAATACCGTGAAACGTATTACGGTGAGGTCAAAGATTGCCAAGACTGTGTGCTGATAGCCTAGCAGTTGTGCTTCTTTTCTTCTTTAAGTTTTAAATAATAAGTAATATTTGTCAATTCCCTTATTTAAAAAACTAAGCATCCAAAAGGTCAATATTTTATAAGAATTCAATTCTCTTATGTGAGATCATAGTTTGTTTTAGCCATTGGAAATCATTTTTTTGATTTTTTGAAAATCGAACTGATGAACACGATAATACGTGTATCCTGTGGAAAGCATTCCTAAATTTGATCTCACAGTTTTATGTAGAACAGCGAGTAATATAGCCTTTTATTGGCGGTGTATTTTTTGTGGTCACTTCAGTATCCACTGTGCTTTTTTGAGTCCTGAGATTGATATTGCCAAATTTAATGTAAACGGTTACTGACATAATAGCAGGTTCTTGTTGCCTTACATTATGATATAGTTAATGATATCGTATTAAGATAAGAACCTTTAAAGTATCCTTATCAAATATTTAAGTATCCTTAATTTTTGAAAATAAATGTATTATAAGGCATTGCCGTATGGTTTTTGCACTATACAGGTATAATAACTTTAAAATAAAAAAAATGAAAGTTTTAGTAATTGGAGGAGGCAATATGGGATTAACCTATGCAGAAGGGATGTCGGCATCTCCGTATTTGAGAAATCACAAACTACGTATTTTCGACTCCGATCCAAAAAAAATCACAACGTTAAGAGAAAATACAAAATTAGAAGTTTTTGAGAACCTCGGAGAGGCCTTAACGACAAGTGACATCATTTTTATTGTGGTGAAACCATTCCATTCAGAGGAATTGTTCCAGGATATGAAACCCTACATTAACAGCAATCAGGTATTTGTTTCTCTTATGGCAGGTGTTACGATAGGTAAAATCCAGGACCAGTTGGGAATAAAAAAGGTGATAAGGGCAATGCCAAATTTACCGGCTAAAGTTGGTAAAGGGGTTACTTCGTTTACTCAGTCGGATGAAGTATCGCGTATCGAATTGTTAACGGTACGTAATTTTATAGATACTACTGGAGAATCTATACATGTTGAAACCGAGCGTGAAATAGATGCTTCTACCGGGATATCCGGCAGTGGACCGGCCTACGTTTTCTATTTTATGCAATCTATGCTTGAAGCCTCTTTAAAGATGGGCTTTTCAGAACACGATTCAAAAATTTTAGTCAGTAATACTTTTGAGGGAGCCATTGAAATCTTCAATCAATCAAACAATAGCCCGACGCAATGGATGGATATGGTGGCGTCTAAGGGAGGTACAACCCGGGCAGCACTGGATTCCATGGAAGATAACAATGTAAAAGAGCTTATCAAAGACGCAGCTTTTGCAGCTTTTGACAGGGCCGTTGAACTTGGTAATAAATAGGTTATGTATAACGATACCAAACGAATAGTTGTAAAGGTAGGAACTAATGTAATGACCAACAAAGATAACCGCATATTACAATCGGTTTTAAGAGATCTGGTCAGGCAAATAAGTATTTTAAATGAGGAAGGTATCCAAACCATCTTAGTGTCTTCAGGATCATCTGTGGCTGGTCAGGAAATTTTAGGAAGGATCGATATTGAAGAACCATCGATTCGCAGACAGGTATTCTCGGCTGTTGGACAGCCCAGGCTAATGCGCCATTATTACAATCAATTTAGCGATTATGGGTTGCGCTGTGCACAAGTGTTAGCCACTAAACGGGATTTTGATCCGGGAAAGCATCGTAAAAACATGATTAATTGTTATGAAGGATTGCTCTCAGAAGGTGTTATTCCTATCGCAAACGAAGACGATGCCGTATCGGTATCTATGTCAATGTTCTCTGACAATGATGAACTGGCCAGTTTGGTAGCAGAACTGATCAGCGCGGATATGCTTATTATTTTAACAGATATAGATGGGTTTTATAATGGTCACCCCGATGAAGAAAATACCAAAAAATTCAATTTGGTAAAGGCCGATGAGAATGTAGAAAAATATGTTCAGACCTCACATAAAGGTGAAGGTGAAGGTAGGGGAGGAATGAAATCCAAATTGAAAATCGCTAAAAAAACGGCCAAATTGGAGATCCCAACCTTTATCGCCAATGGTAAACGTGAAAATGTGATCCTCGATATTGTTGAGGGTAAGAACGTTGGAACCAAATTTATATCCTAAATGCAGCTAGAAAACATGGAACTATTAGATACGAAAACAAAAAACAATGTGATAAAAAAGATGATTGATGTTATAGAGCTCAAT
>JBFFLO010000126.1:0-7117 GCA_041554895.1 Lutimonas sp.
TTCCAAAATTGTAAAAATAAAGGGCAACAGGCTTTCCTAAGAACCTTCGATTAGGCTTTTGGGAAAGATAATTGTTTATCTCCGGATCCTTATTCTTCTCTCCATTGACCAGAACCTTATTATCTTTGAGTAAATTTTCATTTTCTTGAACATATTTAATACTATTGCAAGACACCAATTGTATAAGTATCCACACAAATAACAGTATTTTGGTGACAGAAGATGGCAATAGCAGATTTTTAATTTATTCAAAAGTAACACTATTTAAATGTTAAGCAAAAATCAAGTAAAGTTTATAAGGAGTTTGAAGAAAAAAAAATTTCGACAGACCAACCAATTGTTTTTGGCTGAGGGCATCAAGGTCGTGGAAGAACTGGCATCATCTTCTTTTAAACTTCATAAAATTTATTGCACGACTTCATATCAAAATGCCCTTAAAATATCTGATATACAAATAATTACCGATAAGGAGCTCAGTATGATCAGTGATTTTACCAATCCAAATCAGGTGATTGGTGTTTTTGAAATTCCCAAAGAAAAAAAACCTCAAAACAAAGGGTTAACAGTTGCCTTGGATGGCATTAATGATCCCGGTAATCTGGGGACCATCATAAGGTTGTGTGATTGGTTTGGCGTTGAACAGTTAATCTGCTCTGAAAATACAGTTGATTGTTATAATCCAAAAGTTGTTCAGGCAAGTATGGGCTCCTTGGCAAGAGTGGCTATAAACTATGTAGATCTGAATCAATTTTTATCTGCGGAATCAAGAATGATTTACGGGACCTTCCTCAACGGAGAAAACATCTACGGCTTAAAACCTGAAAAAAATTCGGTCATTGTTATGGGTAACGAAGCAAATGGCATCTCGGATTCCATAAAAGCATTGGTGAAAAAGAAAGTAACCATCCCTCAATTTGGAGAACAACAGCAAACTGAAAGCTTAAACGTGGCCGCGGCAACAGCTATTTTTCTAAGTGAGTTTAGAAGGTAGTTAAAATTGATTGATGGTTGTTCTTATGGCCACAAGCTTTGTGAGCAGGTCCTCCAGGTAATCCAGATGTAACATGTTGGCACCATCTGACTTCGCATTTTGAGGCTCAGGGTGAGTCTCAAGAAAAATACCATCGACACCAACGGCTATACCCGCTTTCGCTATGGTTTCTATAAGTTCAGGTTGACCACCTGTAACACCGCTGCTTTGATTTGGCTGTTGTAAAGAATGTGTAATATCCAATATGGTTGGCGCATACTCTTGCATTAATGGAATGCCCCTGAAGTCGACAATCATATCTTGGTAACCAAACATGGTTCCTCTATCGGTGATCATTGCTTTTTCATTTCCTGAATCATAAACCTTTCTAACTGCGTGTTGCATAGCCTCAGGGCTCATAAATTGTCCCTTTTTCAAATTAACCGTTTTTCCGGTATTGGCCGCCGCAACAACTAAGTCGGTCTGTCTTACTAAAAATGCCGGAATCTGCAATATATCAACATATTCTGCTGCCTTCAAAGCATCATTTTCCGTATGGATATCCGTTACAGTTGGGATGTTAAATTCATGGGAAACCTTTCCAAGGATTTTTAAAGCCTTTTCATCACCTATTCCGGTAAAACTATCAATTCTAGAACGATTCGCCTTTTTAAAACTTCCTTTAAACACGTATGGAATTTTAAGCGTATCGGTAATCTTGAGAACTCTTTCTGCAATGCGCATCGCCATATCCTCTCCTTCTATGGCGCAAGGTCCGGCCAAGAGGAAAAAATTATTGGCATCGAGATGTTTTATTTTTGGAATTAAGGCTAAATCCATTTGTTATATAATTTCAGCAAAGATACAGTTTAAGTTGAAATTCTTAAAAAATGGAAACGTCCCATTGGATTCGGACCATATGATCCGTATTGTCTTCAATTCTAAACTGGTTATAATCAAGATACGAATAATCAATGGTTAGTTTGTTTTTGTGGCCTTTGAAAAACCAATTTAAACCGAATGTGTATTCATAATTATTATTCCCGGAAATATTTGTATCGGGATCATAGAAAGATTGACGAGCGAATACCTCGAGAGGTTTTGGAAACTTGTCAAAAAGATAATGAAAGAAATATCCAACTTGAAAATAATTTCCAATCAGAAGGGTTTCCTCTAAGTTAACTTTATCGTCTATATTTTTGTAATGTAGTTCCTGATCAAAGCTCAGTCCTCTGTATTTAAAAGCAGTTTCAAACAAAAATTGATCAACTTTATATTGTCCGTCCACTCCGGGCTCAAAACCATATAACTGTCCTCCCCCACCTGTTGAGAACCTGGTATATTTAGAAGTGTTAGTAACTCCAGCTATGGCAACCGAACTGACAAATTTTTCATGAAATTCTAAATCAGATCCTGAAAAACCCAATTCCTTCCCATTTGGGTTCCATTGAAGCCTCATCATGTACATCAGGTTTTCATCGTCTCCCACTGAACCTCCTCGTCCACTGCCTGTAAGTATTTCTGCCCAATAATTGAAATTAGCTGCTCCTCCACCATCAAGGTTACCATATAGGGAAACCCCTTGCTGTCTGTCTATTGTGAATATCCTATTGATCAATGAACGTTCCAGACCGGTTTGTTTTCCGGAAGAGATGACCCTTTCACGCGAGTACCTTGCCTTCCATTGTCCGACACGAAATTTTAAGTAGGATAGTTTTTCGATCTGAGCCCTGAAATCCAGCAGGTTTCCTCCTCGGACATCTTGCTCAAGATAAAAGTTGTATCCCGGCTCTCCGACATATCCACCAAATTTGATCCTCGCTCTGCTGATACCCATATTGATATCATCATCGCTGAAATCATCCTCACTTGTCGGAAAATTGTTGTGTGGATAAGATGCTCTGAATTGTCCCCTAAAGTCAATGTAAAACATATATTTGTCTTCATCAAAATGGAATTCGAACCCCTTCCCTTTTTTTAAATAAAAATCCCTAATCTCATTGGTTTTTTTTTCTTCCTGTGAAAAAGAATTAGAAATCCAAAAAAGACAAAAAACTATAATAACAACTGTTCTAAGCATACCCAATATATTAATTCGTTAAGTTCTGAAAAAGTGATTCCAAGCTAATTATTTTTCTATTTAATTGTAAAGTTCTTAAGCCGTTATTTTTTGCAAAATCAAAAACCTCTGCGCGCATATCCTTTTCAATATCAAAAATCAGGTTCCAATGATTCTCTTTGGTATTATTAGCCTCTTTTAAATTTGGAAGTTTCCTCAATAACTGTTCTTCAAGAGCAACATCGAATTCCACCTGAATGACCTGGTTTTGATCAGAAAGTAAATCACTGAGTTTTTTATCTGCAACTATATTGCCTTTGTCAATGATAATTACCCTGTCACACATCGCCTCCACTTCCTGCATGATATGAGTCGATAAAAGAATGGTTTTGGTTTTGCCTATCTCTTTGATCAGATGTCTAATGTCTTTTAATTGGTTCGGATCGAGGCCAGTGGTCGGCTCGTCCAGGATAAGTACCTCGGGATCATGTAATAATGCTGCTGCAAGACCAACACGTTGCCTGTATCCTTTTGACAATTGAGCTATTTTCTTTCCTTTACTGTCAGTTAAACCAACCTGATCGATGACTTCCTCTATTCTTTCTTTCCCTATTTTATGGATATCCGCATGAAATTTAAGGTATTCTCTTACATAAAAATCAAGATACAAAGGATTGTGTTCTGGTAAATAGCCAACAGACTGCTTCACCTCCATGGTATTATTTTGGGTGCTAAACCCGTTTACATAAACGACGCCACTTCGAGGCTCAATATAGGTAGTTATGATTTTCATCATGGTTGATTTACCTGCGCCATTTGGTCCTAAAAACCCAACAATTTCGCCAGAATCAATTTTAAAACTAACTTCGTTTAGCGCCTTTTGAGTTCCGTATTCTTTAACAACTTTATCGACTTCGATAGACATCTAAAAAATTCTTATTACCATGCAAATAAACGAATTTTTGACTGATCCCATGTAAATCTTACTAAATTTCAAAAAAAAGTTTATTACTAAAATTGAATTATCATCAATCTTTTTTAAAAAAGGCTTGTAATTGGCAAATTAATTCATAGATTTGCTGCCTAATTTTGATTTTAATGACAAATTCTGTACAAATAGCTAACTGGTTTTACTTTTATTTTTTTACAAAATAAAAGAGAGACGCTTGGTGTATAGATTAGTTTTAACAACATAGTAAGTCTCGTATAACGAGGCTTTTTTTTTTATCAAATTTGAGTAAAAAATGAAAATAGCCATTCAGGGAATTAGAGGATCCTTCCACGATATCGTTGCCAAGAAATATTTTGGTGAAGATATTGAATTGGTGGAATGCATGTCTTTTACCGATATTCCCGTATTGTTAAATGACGGGGCCGTGGATAGTGCTGTCATGGCTATTGAAAATTCTATTGCAGGAGCTATATTACCTAATTATGTGCTTATCGATGAATTCGACCTGAGTATCGAAGGAGAAGTATATATTAATATACACCACCATTTGATGGCGCTCAAAGGTCAGCAATTAGAAGACATCAAAGAAGTTTGGTCCCATCCTATGGCTTTATTACAGTGTAGAAAGTTCTTTAGAAACTATCCTGAGATCAAATTAATTGAAGAAAAAGACACAGCAGAAGTTGCTAGAAGAATTAATGAAAAAGGGCTAAAGGGAATTGCTGCCATCGCCAGTAAAATGGCCGCTGAGATGTATGACCTGGAGGTTTTAGCAGATGATATTCAAACGATCAAAAACAATTCTACCCGTTTTTTTATTCTGAAGAAAAACAATGAAAGCCCATATCATCCAAGCAAGTTAGGTTCAATTAAAGACAAGGCATCTATAAAATTCGTTACAAAGCACGATGCCGGAAGTCTGGCCGAAACATTGGATATTTTTGGTAAACATGATTTGAATTTAACCAAGATCCAATCATTGCCTATTATAGAAAAGCCTTGGAATTATGCGTTTTTTATCGATTTGGTCATCGATGATTTTGTATTGTACAAAAACGCCTTGCACCTGATATCAAAAAAAGTGACCCATTTAAAAATCCTTGGTGAATACCATCAAAACAAATTATAAACATGCTGCCTGAAGCGAAAAGACTAAATGACGTAAAAGAATACTACTTCTCGATAAAACTTAGAGAAGTAAGGTCGCTTATTGATCAGGGTAAACCTATTATCAATTTAGGTGTTGGAAGTCCTGATCTTGCACCCCCTGCAACAGTTCTGGATGCCTTAAAAAAAGCCGATGTTCACGGTTATCAAAGCTATCAGGGGCTTCCCGAACTCAGGAAGGCAATGGCCCTTTTTTATAAAAAATTCTATGGCGTAGATGTAGGGTTTGACCATGAAGTTTTACCTCTTATGGGCTCGAAAGAGGGTATCTTACATATTTCAATGGCTTTTTTAAACCAAGGGGACGAAGTATTGATTCCAGATCCGGGTTATCCTACGTATGCCTCAGTCACTAAATTGATCCAGGCTGTACCTTTGACCTATGACTTAAAAGAAAGCAATAATTGGTGGCCGGATTTTAAAGAAATCGAAAAAACAGACCTTACCAAGGTTAAAATCATGTGGGTTAATTATCCACATATGCCTACAGGCAGCAACGGGAGTCAAGAGTTATTTGAAGAATTGATTGCTTTTGGAAAAAAACATCAGATTCTCATTGTAAATGACAATCCATATAGTTTTGTCTTGAATGAAGATCCAAAGAGTATTTTATCTGTTTCCGGAGCAAAAGATATTGCAATAGAGCTAAATTCTCTTAGTAAAACCTTTAATATGGCGGGCTGGAGAGTAGGAATGGTCGTAGGCCATAAAACTTATCTCGATGCGATTTTAAAAGTTAAAAGCAATATGGACTCTGGCATGTATTTCGGAATTCAGAAAGGCGCCATTGAAGCCTTGGGCCTGTCATCTGATTGGTTTGATGAGATGAACGAGATCTACAAAGAAAGAAGAGAGATCATTTGGAAAATATGCGACCAGCTGGATTGCACCTATGATAAAGAAAGTTCAGGCTTATTTGTTTGGGCTAAAATCCCATCAAATACCAATTCCCGGAAACTAACAGATCACATATTGTACAATCATGATGTTTTCGTCACACCAGGTACCGTTTTTGGTTCACAGGGGGAAGGTTATATAAGGTTTTCACTATGTGTTGACAAGAGTAAAATGAAGGAAGTGCTTAGTCGCTTAAATAAAGGTGAAATCTCATGAACAAAATCGCTGTTATCGGATTAGGGCTTATTGGAGGTTCATTAGCCCTTGAGCTAAAAAAATCGACCTGGGCTACTGTGTATGGTTTGGATAAAAACCCTGATCATCTGCAGAAGGCACTTGAATTAGGTATTATCTATGAAAAAATTGATTTTGACAGGATCCATGAAATGGATGTGGTGATCATTGCCGTTCCTGTGAATATAGTTCCGGAACTATCGGTTAAAGTTCTTGACCTGATTGGAGAAAGAACTTTGGTTTTCGACGTTGGCTCAACAAAAGCTGCAGTATGTGATGCCATCAGGGAGCATCCCAAAAGAAAGAATTTTGTAGCGCTTCATCCCATTGCCGGAACCGAGTTTTCGGGTCCTGAAGCTGCTATATATGATCTTTTCAAAGACAAGGTCAATATTATTTGTGAAAAGGAGTTGTCGAGCGCAGAGATGATCGAGCGGGTCAAGACTATTTTTGAAGGCCTGAAAATGAAAAATGTATTTATGGATTCCGCTGTTCAGCACGATATCCATATAGCCTATGTTTCACATCTTTCACATATCAGTTCCTTCATGCTTGGGAAAACTGTATTGGAGATTGAAAAAGATGAAAAAAACATCTTTAATATGGCGGGAAGTGGTTTTGCTTCTACAGTCAGGCTAGCCAAAAGTAATCCGGAAACCTGGACCCCTATTTTTATGCAAAACAGGGATAATCTCCTAAAATCATTGGAAGAATATATTAAAAACTTAAATCAATTTAAAGATATCTTAACTAAAAAATCAGCCAAGGACGTTTTAAACATCATGGAAAACACAAATAGAATCAAAGACGTGCTGGCAGGAATTAAACAAGAATAAAA
>JBFFLO010000127.1:0-7115 GCA_041554895.1 Lutimonas sp.
ACTAAGGGTACATTAAAAAGTGAGTTGCTTTTTGAAACTTCTCAAAGATTCGCCCAGGGCGTAAAAGTAATAGAACAAGTAGGCGAAGGCCTTGTATCATTGATTGAATCTGGTAAGATGCATTCCCCGGAGATGACAAGTTTACTCCACCGGCATATTGATCCTATGCTGGATAAAAACATAGACCATTTGGTTCTAGGATGTACACATTATCCCTTCCTGACAGATCAAATTAAAGAGATTGTAGGCGAGGGAGTAGATATTCTGGATTCTGGAGAAGCTATAGCACGTCAAACCAAAGTCATCCTTACCCAGGAAAACCTGCTTAATCTTGAGGCTACTGATATTCGTAGAATCTTCTATACCAATAAAGACCCACAGGTGATGCAGCAAATTCTGGATGAATTTGATGAGGATTTTGAGGCCATTAAAACAAATTTCTAAACATGGAAAGTCCTTTTACTCACGAATATTTTATGAAAAAAGCCCTTTTGGAAGCAGAAATGGCCTTTGAGAAAAATGAGGTTCCTATAGGCGCAGTCATCGTTATAGGTGAAAAGATTATTGCCAGGGCACATAATCTTACCGAGACTTTAAATGATGTTACCGCACATGCCGAAATGCAGGCCTTTACGGCGGCGGCAGATTATCTTGGAGGAAAATACTTAAAGAAGTGCACACTTTATGTCACTTTGGAACCTTGTCAGATGTGTGCCGGTGCCAGTTATTGGACACAAATCGATCAGATTATTTTTGGTGCATTTGACCCTCAAAGAGGCTTTCAACATTTCCAAACCACCTTGCACCCAAAAACCAAATTTACGGGAGGGGTGATGGAAAAAGAATGCAGTGAACTGATCAACAGGTTTTTTATTGAGAAACGAAACCTGAATTAATCCTCTTTTTTCTTATCAGGAGGGTTTGCAAAATCTTTCAGGGAATAATTTCTTAGATCCTTGTTCTTATAACGATGATAGATAAACAAGGGCATCAATATAAATGCAAAGACCAACACGCCAATCCCGATAAATTTTTCCCCGCTCCCTGTGGCAGACGAATTTAAATAATAACCATAAATTATTAGGCCCAAAGCTAAAAAAAGTATCAATCTCAATCCAGTTTTCATAGAAGCGAATAAATTTGCTGCTAAATTACAAAATGTCTTATCTTTAATCTTATATAATTTCTAATTTGCTCAATTCATCGAAATATACGGTCTTATTACTCCTGATTATCTTATCCTCCTGTACCATGTCAAGTCCAAATTTATCTGACAAAATCGTCATCGCCCACAGAGGTGCTTCCGGTTATTTGCCAGAACATACCATGGAGTCTAAAGCCATGGCCCATGCCATGAATGCAGATTATATTGAACAGGATATTGTGCTAAGTAAGGATGATGTCCCGATTGTTATTCACGATATCTATTTAGAAGAAGTTACCGACGTCGCCCTGATGTATCCGGAAAGGTCCAGAGAAGATGGCAGGTTTTATGTAATCGACTTTAACTTAGATGAATTAATGAGCCTTTCGGTACATGAACGCATCGATATTTCTACAAAAAATACTGTTTTCCCTAAGAGGTTTCCTTTAAAAAAATCCAAGTTCAAACTGCATACCCTGAAAGATGAAATTGAATTGATTCAAGGAATGAATAAAAGTACTGGTAAGAATATAGGAATTTACCCGGAGATTAAAAACCCCGGTTTCCATCAAAAACATGGCAAGGATATTTCCAGGATTGTATTACAGGTTTTAAAAAAATATGGATACAGTAAAAAATCAGATGCTTGTGTGTTGCAGTGTTTCGACGCGAAAGAATTGCAAAGAATAAGACAGGAATTAGATTGTGATCTCTTTTTGACCCAATTGTTGGAATTTCCGGAAAGTCTTGACCATCTTGAAAAATATGCCGACTATGCAGATGCAATAGGGCCATCTATTGAGCAACTTGCGATTGCTTCTTTTGGTAAATCTTTACAAGAAAAAAAAGATTTTATCCAGCGGGCCCATAAACTGAATTTAAAAGTTCATGCCTATACTTTTAGACAAGATGAACATCCAAATTTTGAAAATTTTGAGGCTTTATTGGATTTCGGGTTTTATGAGATGGAATTGGATGGCGTATTTACTGATTTTCCGGATACCGTTGTCCGTTTTTTGGAAAATTAAGTATTGGTTACATGTATCAGTTTTCTTCTGTAAGCCGTAAGTAATCTCGATTTGGAGATATACCCATAATATTTGCCATTTTTGATCACTGGAAGGTTCCAGGCTCCCGTTGTTTTAAATTGGTTCATTATTATTTGGGCATTGTCCGTATCAATATTGATGATTCCAGCATCCGCATGCATCAAATCTGAGACCTTAACTTTATCATAAATGCTTGTATCAAACATGATATGCCTGATATCATCTAGTCGAATTACACCTAAAAATTCATGCTCATCATTTACAACAGGAAAATGGTTTCGGGATGACTTTGTAACTGCATTTTTAAGAATCTCGCCCAACTTCATTTCAGGAGTCAGTACAATAAAATTGGTTTCAATGATCTTATTGATGTCCAACATCATCAAGACATTTTTGTCTTTGTCATGTGTTATCAGCTGGCCTCTTTTTGCCAATTCAGCTGCATAAATATTATGTGGTATATATCTTTTTGTGATCAAAAAAGAGATGGAAGCAACGATCATCAAGGGAACAAAAAGTTCATAGCCACCTGTTATTTCAGCTATTAAAAATATGGCCGTTAAAGGAGCGTGCAGCACTCCTGCCATAAGGCCTGCCATACCTACCATCGCAAAGTTTGTCAATGATAATTGATGAGAGAATAAATTACTGTTATTAATCATTAAAGCCGTTAAATATCCAAAAATACTACCCGTAAACAAAGTTGGCGCAAATACCCCGCCAATACCTCCGGCTCCAAAAGTGAATGACATAGCAACCACTTTAAACAATACCAAACCGCTGAGTAAGGCAACAATAACCCAGATATTATCTGTCACCGTATGAAATATATTGTTCTTAACTACGGCGACTATATTTCCTTTAAGTACATTGTTAATGGTAACAAAGCCTTCACCAAAAAGAGGCGGAATAAAGTAAACCACTGTTCCCAGCAATATCCCTCCTATCAGTAATCGCTTGTAGGGATTTTTAAATCGTTTAAAAAAATTGCCTACTCCAAAATATACTTTGCTGAAATAAATGGAAACCATTGCCGAAGCAACCCCTAAAAAAATATAAAAAGTAACATCGGTCAACTGAAATTTGTCCTGAACCTGAAAATGCAGCAAGACGTCATCTCCAAAAAAGAAGTAAGAGGTTAAAACGGCTGTGATCGAGGCCAATAATAATGGTATCATTGAAGCTAAGGTAAGCTCTAAACTAAAGATCTCAACTGCAAAAACAATCGCAGCTATGGGTGCCTTAAATATGGAAGCCATGGTACCAGCTGCGGCAGCTCCAATGAGCAAGGTTCGTGTTGTTTGATTCAAATGGAAAAGACGGGAAAAATTGGATCCAATGGCCGCGCCTGTCGCAACGGTAGGTCCTTCCAATCCAACAGACCCCCCAAAACCAACAGTTAAAGGAGCTGTTAATAAGGAAGCCCACATCATGCGTCTGGGCATCAACCCCTTTAACTTGGAAATCGCATATAAGGTCGAGGGAATTCCATGTTCTACAGGCTTTTTAACGATATATTTAATGCTTAAAAGCACCAATAACAATCCTATAATCGGGAAGATAAAATAAAATACATTATGTATCTCCCGGATGAATTCCCCTTCAAGCAACTCCTGAATAAAGTGTGTAAGGTTTTTAATGGTAACAGCAACCAGTCCTGACAATAACCCGATTATTGCACTCGATATACTAATAAAATGCTTATTGGAAATATGTTTATATCTCCATTTTAAAAACCTTACCAATAAACTTTTGTTATCCGGCATAATTAAAAGTTAGCTGAAAATAAACAGTTTTAGACATCTAAAACCTCAATTGTTCAACTTAAATCATATAAAAAGATCCATTATAAATCCAGTTTCAGGCCTAACTCGGCCAGCTGGCTTTCATCTATTTTAGAAGGAGCATCTATCATCACATCCCTTCCGGAGTTATTTTTAGGAAAGGCAATAAAATCTCTGATTGTCTCCTGTCCGCCTAAAATAGCAACCAGTCGGTCAAGTCCAAATGCTAATCCCCCGTGAGGCGGTGCCCCGTATTCAAAAGCATTCATCAAAAACCCAAATTGATCTTTGGCTTCTTCCTTTGAAAATCCCAAAAGATCAAACATCCTTGATTGTGTTTCCTTATCAAATATTCGAATTGAACCTCCTCCAATTTCATTCCCATTTAGCACCATGTCATAAGCATTCGCCCGTACTTTCCCAGGCTCCGTTTCCAATAAATCCATGTCCTCGGGTTTTGGGGAAGTAAAGGGATGGTGCATGGCATGATATCTCTGGGTCTCTTCGTCCCATTCGAGTAAAGGAAAATCGACTATCCATAAAGGCGCAAATTCATAAGGTTTTCTCAAACCTAATTCCTCGGCCATTTCCATTCTAAGCGCACTCAACTGAGTTCTTGTCCTATCAGCCTCCCCTGCCATCACAAGCAAAAGATCTCCAGCTTTTCCTCCTAATTCCTCAGCCCAGCTTTTCAACTGATCCTGATCAAAAAATTTATCGACAGAAGATTTAAAACTTCCATCTTCGTTGTATTTAACCCAAACAAGACCATTGGCACCTATCTGAGGCTTTTTGACAAAATCAACAATCTTATCCAGTTGTTTTCTTGAATATCCCGCACAGCCGGGAACCGCTATTCCCACAACCAGCTCCTGCGAATCAAAAACACCAAATCCTTTTCCTTTAGCCAGTGCGTTCAGTTCGCCAAACTTCATTCCAAACCTGATATCCGGTTTGTCATTTCCATAAGTTCTTACAGCTTCTTCATAGGTCATTCTTGGAAATTCTTCTACATTGATCCCTTTGATTTGCTTTAAAAGATGCCTTACAAGCCCCTCAAAAGTATTCAGTATATCTTCCTGCTCAACAAAAGCCATTTCACAATCTATCTGCGTAAATTCAGGTTGTCTGTCAGCTCTTAGGTCCTCATCCCTAAAGCATTTAACAATTTGAAAATATTTGTCAAGCCCACCCACCATCAAAAGTTGTTTAAAGGTTTGTGGAGATTGGGGAAGGGCATAAAATTGACCTTCATTCATCCTTGAAGGCACCACAAAATCCCGGGCCCCTTCTGGGGTTGATTTGATCAAATAAGGGGTTTCCACATCTACAAAGCCTTCCTTTGTCAGATAATTCCTTACTTCCATAGTTACCCTGGAACGAAAAATCAGATTCTCACGAACAGGGTTTCTTCTTATATCCAGATATCTGTACTTCATCCTCAGTTCATCTCCTCCATCAGTTTCATTCTCTATGGTAAAGGGAGGCGTTTTTGACTTGTTTAGGATATTTAATTCCGACACCAGGATTTCAATATCCCCTGTTGGCATTTGGTCATTTTTTGCTTCACGCTCAATCACCTTGCCCTTGACTTGAATAACGAATTCACGCCCGAGGGACCTGGCTTTTTCAACCATAACGGCATCCGTTCTTTCTGCGTCAAAGATCAATTGGGTGATCCCATATCTGTCTCTGAGATCCACCCATACCATAAATCCTTTATCCCTAACCTTTTGAACCCAGCCTGAAAGAATTATTTCCTGCCCTTGGTGCTCCAATCTTAACTCTCCGTTATTATGACTCCTGTACATCTTGATCTTCATTTTATTGAAGCTGCAAATTTAATCAATTAGCCAAGAGTTGTTGACTTTTTAAAACAATTTTTCATTCAACACCGCCAGGCTTATTGCCCGTCTAATTTAATCGGCAGAAATGAGCTGTGGATTGTCTGTTGCTTTTAATTAACTTTATATTTGCATAAAATTATTCATGTGAATTCAGAGAACACTAAAATTTCAAAACTTTACCTGGTTCCAACTCCTATCGGTAATCTCGAAGACATGACCTTAAGAGGCATAAGGGTATTGAAGGAGGTTGATGTTATTTTAGCAGAGGACACAAGAACTTCAGGTAAATTACTCAAGCATTTCAATATTGAAACCCCTATGCTTTCTCATCATATGCATAATGAGCATAAAATGGTAGATCGTATTGTTAAACGGATAGAGGGAGGAGAAAATTTTGCACTGATTTCTGATGCCGGAACTCCTGCTATTTCGGATCCCGGCTTTTTACTGACCCGGGCTTGTATAGATCATGGAGTTGAAGTAGAATGTTTACCTGGTGCAACAGCCTTTGTTCCCGCGCTCGTCAATAGTGGATTTCCGAATGATAAATTTGTTTTTGAAGGTTTTTTACCGGTAAAAAAGGGAAGGCAAACCAGATTGAAGATGTTGTCCAATGAAACCCGGACCCTCATTTTTTATGAATCTCCGCATAAACTGGTCAAAACACTTCAGCACTTTGAGGAATATTTTGGTGAAAACCGCATGGTTTCCGTTTCAAGGGAATTGACAAAGTTCTTTGAAGAAACGAGAAGGGGTTCAGTAAAGGAAATCAAAGCGCATTTTATCGAGCATCCGCCTAAAGGTGAAATTGTGATCGTCGTTAAAGGAAATTCCCAAAAATAATTGCCGGAACTTTATGCAACTAATCCTTCGCACATACAATTTACGCCTCAAACATACCTTTAGGATCTCGCGACAATCATTTGATCATAAAAAGGTGCTGATCGTAGAGTTAAAAGATGGAGGATATTCAGGTTATGGTGAGGCTTCTGAGAATCCCTATTATCATCAAAGCGTAGATGATATGATTCAGGATCTGCGTAAAATAAAGCAACAAATTGAATCTGGCTCAGAAGATAAGCCGGAAATGTTTTGGGGAAAAATGTACCCCTTGTTAAAGAACAATATGTTTGCCTTATGCGCACTGGATATTGCCTATAATGATTTATACGCTCGAAAGAAAGGAAAAAAGCTGTATGAATTATGGGGTCATAAGATCCAGAATAATCCCCTTTCCAATTTCACCATAGGTATAGACAGCATTGAAAACATGGTGCTAAAAATGCAGGAG
>JBFFLO010000128.1:0-7061 GCA_041554895.1 Lutimonas sp.
ACCCTTGATGAACAAACCTTTCTGGATGTTTTTGAAGGGGTGCCTCAAGCTGAAATCGACAAAGCGGAATTAGAAAAGGGTATAGATATCGTTGAAGCTTTAAATGAAAAAACAGGTTTTTTAAAATCAAACGGAGAGGCCAGAAGAGCACTTAAAGAAAACTCTATTTCTGTAAACAAAGAAAAGGTAAAAGAAGACTTTGTTTTAACTGCCAAAGACCTGATTGCTGATAAGTTTATCTTGCTGCAAAGAGGCAAACGGAATTATTTTTTGTTGAAAGTGGTTTAATAAGGATTTTGTTTCTTTTGACAGGATAAGGTGGTTATTGTCTCAAAAGAATCAAGCTTATGGCAAAGACATATAAAAATGCCCCGGTGGTCAACGGGGCATTTTTGGTTTTTAGCGCTCCGTTAGGTGGGTGAGCCCATAAGACCAAATACTGTACATTTCTCTAAACCAAGATCCTACTGCATATCCTGCAGCATAAGACCCTTCAGCGGGTTCAGCGCCCCCTCTTATCATATGGATTTCCTCTTGATTTAAAATACGTAGCTCGGTAATATCTAATTGAGTCATTTTATTATTTTTTTATTGTTTCTAATGATATAGATACCTGCAAAAAACAGGACCATGCATACAACACCATAATAAATGATGTTGGTTGTTTTGGAAGTTGCTATCGAAAATATAGAAAATTCTATTTCTGGAGCTGTCAACATTGTATCAACCAGAAAAATAAAATTTAAAATTCCGACACAGAAAAAAACGTAGGCAAGATTGATTATTGATTTCATTATCAATCCAATTAAATCAGGGGTTCATTCCCCAAGAGCCCGTCGTAAATTCCTCTGTAAAAACTTCCTACTGTTTTGTAGTACCATTCTACCGCTTCCTTGATCGGTCCGCCTCCTTGAATAGTAAGTAATTCATTGCTATCAAGAGGGATACAGTTTATAATTGAAACCTTTTCCATGGCCATTATTTTGGATAGTTCCATCCTTGAAGAAACCATTCTCCTACCTGGTCCAATATTTTACCGACGCTCACTGCGGTTGTCACCGCCCCCAGGACGACCAGTATGGGTAGCCCTCCTTTTATTTTATCCAATTCTTGAGGAGCCAATTCTTGGATCCCATAATACACTGTTTCTTTCATAATTTTTAAAGTTTTTTTAACCCCTTGATATGGAGTCTCGTTATACAAAAATTGATTGATCAAAATATGGTTACGTCTAACCGGCTACGTCTAGCTTTGTTTTGATATAGCTAAGATAATTTGGCTTGCTGCATCTTCCTTGCAGTGAAAAGAGATAATTTGAAAAAGATTGTCCGGCATAAATATTTGTTAGTTTTTCTCTTGCCATTACTTGAATGGAAATATTGATTGTAAGCTCAAAATCGAATTCATAATAATAGGTCTTTGAGCGGCGATTAAATTTTAATGGTGCATCAAATTCCCTTAGTTGCTCAAGTAAAAGATAAGTTTGCCTGACGCTAACATGCAGTTTTTTTGATAGTTCTAAAGGCGTACCTGTTGTTTCAAGTTTTATCAATTGATGTGTTTTTCTAAGCCGTTCCAGTTGCTTTAAATTGTTCATTGCTTCTAATTTTAATTATACAGATGTGTAATGGGCGTAATTTTCAGGAAATTGTTTATTCCATAGTTCTTGGTAAGCACCTTTTTCAGCGATAAGCTGGTTGTGATGACCAGTTTGGACGAGTTTCCCGTTCTTCAAAACCAGAATTTTGTCAGCAATGGATAAATTGAGCAACCTGTGAGAAATCAGAATAATGGTTTTATTTTTTTTCTTCAATTCTGATATTGTTTTTTGAAGGGCAGCATCTGATTCACTGTCAAGTGAAGAAGTGGCCTCGTCAAGTATCAAAACCTCAGGATCTTGATATAAGGCCCGAGCAATGGCAACTCTTTGTTTTTGACCTCCCGAAAGAGTCGCTCCGTTTTCACCCAGATAAGTATTGAAGCCTTGAGGAAGTTCTTCTATGAAATCCATCATTTTCAAAGATTTGCAAATATCAAGAACCCTTTCCATATCTACGTTAAGTTCTCTAAGGGCTATGTTTTCAATCAAGTTTCCATCAAAAAGGTCAATTTTTTGGGGGACCACACTAATGATTTTCCTAAGGCTAGGTTTGCTTATATATTTAATGTCTTGTTCATTAAGTAAAATATGGCCCTTATTTAGAAAGTAGAGGCCTTGAATTAAATGGATTAGGGTTGATTTTCCTGAACCACTTTCTCCTACAATGGCTGTAATCTCACCTTTTTGAAAACATAAATTCAAGCTGGAGAACACATGGCCTTTGTTATTGTAACCAAAGGTTACGTCTTTAAACCTAATTTGTTCTATGGTTGATTTATCAAAAGAGTAACAATTTTCAGACACCTCAGTTTCAAGATCAAATACTTCAAAAAGCCTGTCAGCTGCGATCAAAGCATTTTGGATGGTTTTATTTGAGGAAATTAATCCCGAAACAGGTCCCGTAAAATAACCTATAATGGCATAAAAAGAGAAAAGCTCTCCCGGGGTCAGCTCCTTTGCCAAAACATAATACGAACCAATCCACAGCAGTAAAATAGTAAACAAACTTGATATCCCTTGAGTTGAAGATTGACTGAATACTTGATTAAGTGAGGACCTATATCCATTTTTCAACAACTTGATGAATCTATATTCGGTTTTAGTATTCATTTCACTTTCCAGCCCGAAAAGTTTGATGGTCCTTATGGCATTTAGGGATTCAACTAGCTGACTTTCAAGATCTGCAGATGATTCCATAATCTTTCGCTCCGTTTTTTTATTTAACTTGTTGGTGATTATAAAAATGAGCAGATACACGGGTAAAATACCCGCCATCAATAAACCCAATTTCCAATAATAGGTGAACATTAAAAGGAAAGAGAAAATAACGATAAATAAGTTTACCATTAAAGTGAGGGCCGTGTTATTGATAAACAACCTTATTTTGACAGCATCATTGATTCGTGACAAAATCTCTCCAACCCGCATGGTATCATAAAATTGCTGAGGTAATTTTAAGAGGTGTTTATAATAGCCCAGTATTAATCTAGCATCTATTTCCTGCCCCGTTCTGATCAGAAAAACATCCTTGTACACACTGAGAATGATTTGAATCACTAATAAAAATATCATAGATAAACTCATGATATTAAGTAGCTTAAAATTTTCACTAAGCAGCACATGATCAGTGATTTTCTGAATATAAATTGAAGTTGAAAATCCAAGGATCGTATAAAAGAAGGAACCGATAAGTGATTGGAAAAGTATGAATCTATGAGGCTTTAACAAATGCCAAAACCGGAGAAATTGAGATATTTTTTCATTTCGAGCGCTGAATGATTCATTGGGAAGCATAATGACCAGAACTCCCGTCCATTGTTCAGTAAAGGCATGGAGCGAAATATTCTCTATTTTCCCTTTTCCAGGATCCATGATCCTGATCTGCTTTTTAGAAACTTTATATATGACAACAAAATGGTTAAGACGCCCGTCAATAATTATATGAGCAATGGCCGGTTTTGGAATTTTATAAAGACTGGCGACATCCCCCTTTACGCCCTTTGCATCGAAACCAAGTTTTTGAGCACCTGCAAGTATACCAAGGATGTTGGTCCCTTGCTTGTCTGTACCAAGATATTGCCGAATTTTCGAAATAGGCATATAGAGCTTATAGAAAGCGGCAATAGAAGCAATGCAGGCCGCTCCGCAGTCAGTAATATCTTGTTGTTTGATATTTAGTCGGGACATAGGTTTTCTAACTAGGGTCATACCAGTCATCCAGTTTATCAAATAGCAATTGAGAAAGGGATCTGTTTTCAATAAAGAAAAGAGCTCTAAGGGTCATTCCTTTATGAAAGCTTCCGATAATTCGTTTATTTAAAAACAGGCCTGTTTCATTGATGGAACACTGAACTTTAAACATGGGAAGATCGTTGACATGGCTTATGTCCCGATTGATTCTTATAATGCGACCCGTGGCAGAGCCCCATCTTGTGTGATCAAAAGCGTCTATTTGAAATTTTACGGGTTGATTATGTTTTAGTTGACCAATATCGGATGGAGACACGTAACACTCAACCATGAGGTCCGTTTGGGGAGAGATTTCTGCAATGGCGCTTCCGGTATATAGAAAATTATTTTTTTCAAACCCTTTGAATTCCTGAATGTCGCCGTTTGATGGGGAAATGATATAATGTAAGTCTTTATTTTTTTTTAATGATAATAATTTGGACCGTGCCATACGTAAATCAGATTTCTTTTTATGCAGTTCATTTTGCCAAAGGCTTTTTTGATGTTTTTGAAAATACAGCAGCTCATTTCGAGATTTTTCCAGCTCATAAGTTGATGTTTCAAATTCGGTTTTAGCAATGACCCCTTTTTTATATAAGTGATGTTGTCTCTTGAAAGTTGAGAGCTGTCTTTGCCATTTTTCGTGAAGGTCTTTTAGTTTTTGCCCGTATTGTTGAAATTCACTTTTGGCTAATGAAGTCACCAGAGAATCACGTGGAATCATTTGATTATCACACATCAGCTTCACATCCTCAATGTATTGTTTTAGTGTATCGGTCTGCTCTTGTAAAAGAACCATCTCTTGCGAAATTGAGGAGTCATCTAATATCACAAGTGTATCGCCTTCTTTAACAGATGAGTTTTCGCCAATAAGTACATTGTTGATTTTCCCATTGATTGGGCTTGTGATAAGGTTTCTTTCTTTACCGGGCCTTATCATTCCAGGGGATGTAGTGTAAAGATCGATTTTTATGAAAGGCAAAGCGGCGCTTACAATGATGAGCAAAACCAGGAGAATAATATAGAGTGCCTGACTCTTTTTTAGGAAGTTATACCTGTACAATTCCGAAGCATAGTCTAGCATCTCTTTTGGGAAAATGGTTTTCATGTTCTATAAAGGGTTTATTGATAAAAAACGATGCTCAAAATTCGTTTAAACCCAACTTAACAAGTTTGAAAACCCCTTAAAATAAGTCAGGTTTCCCCATAAATTGTATAATTCAAAACCCTGATAAAGTGGCTAGGATGATAATAATTACTATGGTTTTTGGTATTTTTAACCATACTTGACCCATTCATTAAGATTGAGTATCTTAGGATACTTTTGTGGTAAATTCAAACTCATGAAAAATTTCCTCGTTTTTTTAAGTCTATTTTGTTTTCTTGGGTTTACAGATATGAACACTTATAAAACCAATACGAAAGCTTCTAACTTCAACGACAGTAATTTCGACTGGCTTCTTGGTACCTGGAAAAGAACCAATGACGCAGAAGGTCGTCAAACCTATGAGCACTGGAAAAAAGTAAATGATACTGAATTAAGTGGCTGGGGATATACTTTAAAAGAGTCTGATACGATCTGGCAGGAATCCATCAGGTTAAGCAAATCAAATGATGTGTGGAACTATGAAGTATCGCAACAAGATGCTATTCAGCCGACTATTTTCAAAGTAACTAAAATTGAAATAAAGAGTTTTACTTGTGAAAACCCAGACAATGAGTTTCCGAAAAAGATTCGTTATACAAAGGTTGAAAGAGGCCTAAACGCGGTTATTTCTGGTGATGGAAAAGTGACTTTATTTCAATTTACAAAAGCTGATTAGAAGTATCAAAAGTATGGAAACAACAAACCCTAAAACAAGATAAAATGAAATCTAAAAATCAATTCACCAAATTACTGTCCCTTTTATTGATGTTGACAATTTATTATTCTCCTTATGCCCAGGATCGAAGAGAAGTTGGAAATATGATTTTAGAGGATGTTCCGGTTATTCCTGAAGAAATTACCTCCAGGATACAACAATATCAAAATACGAGATCAGCATCTTTTGTAGATTGGATGCCAAATGACCAAGGGATATTGATATCTACGAGGTTTGGAAATACCTCGCAATTGCATACAGTAAAGAATCCTGGAGGAGCCAGAAGTCAAATTTCTTTTTTTGATGAACCTGTTTCTAATGGTTCATTTTGCCCTTCTGAAGATTACAATGGGTTCTTATTTACAAAAGATATTGGCGGAAATGAATTTTCTCAGATCTATTGGTATGATATGAATACCAGAACTTCTGAAATGATCAGCGATGGTGCGTCTCGCAATTTTGGTATGGTATGGTCAAATAAAGGTGACCAATTTGCTTTTACTTCTTCAAGAAGAAACGGAAAAGATTTTGACATTTATATTTCGGATATGAAATCACCTAAAACAGCCGTTATAAAGGTTGATAGGGGAGCCGGGTATTGGGTTGCAACAGACTGGTCTCCAGACGACAGTAAGTTAATCGTTATTCAATATTTGTCAAGTACCAAATCGAATTCCTTCATTTTGGACCTAAAAACAAAAGAACTGACCCAAATTAATGATGATAGTACTGAAGCTGTTTTCTTGGCAAGTGGCTGGGATAGAACAGGAACAAAAATCTATGCAACAACAAACTTGGAAAAAGAATTCAATACCATGGTTCAGTACGATGTTCAAACGAAGAAAATAGAATACATTACAGATGATATTCCTTGGGATATTGAAGAAGGAGCCGTAAATAAGTCAAGAACTAAAGCTGCATTTACTGCTAATGAAAATGGTTTCAGCCAACTCTATTTAATGGATCTCGCTTCCAACAAATATGAAAAAGTTCCAAATCTACCTGTAGGACAAATCTATTCTTTTCAGTTTCATCCAACAAAAGAGGAATTAGGAATGGTGTTGAATACAACAGAAACACCAGGAGATGTTTACTCCCTTGATCTTGATACTGGTAAAATAAAACGTTGGACCACAAGTGAAGTCGGGGGTCTGGATACCAGCTTATTTCCAAAACCCGAACTCATTAGTTATGAAACTTATGATGAAGTTGACGGAAAAAAAAGAAAGATTCCTGCCTTTGTTTATAAACCTTTAAACGCTAAAGGCCCACTACCCGTAATGATCTCTATTCATGGCGGGCCCGAAGGTCAACACACACCTTCTTTTTCATCTTTTTATGCCTTTCTTGCCAATGAAATGGGTATTGCA
>JBFFLO010000129.1:0-7052 GCA_041554895.1 Lutimonas sp.
AGGGTCCCGAACAAAGGTTATTTCCGCTTCATGTTGATTTTCAAACCTGTTGAATACGACTTTGACGGTGTCTCCGGCTTTGTAGGCGTTTAGAAATTCATTTGGCCTGATCTTGTTGTTGGTAAGCTTTCCATCTATTGAAATGATTTCATCCCCTTTGGAAAACCCTCCGTTGTAAAGAGATGAGTTTTTCAGGGGATTTGAGCTGATCAGCCATTTGTTTTTTTGATTTTGAATACTTGCCCCAAAGGCTGGTCGATCATCATATTGATCTGAAAACTCAATGCCTACAGAAGCCAGTAAAGAGCTATAGTCAGGCATGTCACTTCCATAAATATACCGGTTAAAAAATTGTTCACTAAAAGAATCATTCACATAAGCAGCTAACTCATTTTCAAGGTTTTTCAATGTATACGGAATTTCATTTGCTCCATAAGCTTCCCATACAAGTTTCATAAACCCGTCCAGCGTTTTGTTTCCTTCCAGATTTCTTAAGCTGAGATCCAGGGCCAGCCCCAGGACGTTTCCATAAGAATAATAGGAAATAAAAGTATTTTCACGATTTACCTGGTCAATTGAGGTTGCAGCATCTACAAAAGGGGCCTGATAGCTCATTTCAACCGGGTTAAAATAAATTCTCGCCGGAGATTGCCAGACTGAGTTGAGCACACGTGATAAACCGGTGGCATACGCCTCTGCAGATAAAAGACCGGCCCTGCAAAGGGTTAGATTTGTATAATAACTTGTAAATCCTTCAGCAAACCACAATTCACCTGACATATTCGCTTCAGTATAATCAAAAGGTTCAAGAGATGCCGGTCTTATTCTTTCTACGTTCCAGGCATGGAAAAATTCATGAGCAACCGTAGCTATATTTTCTTCAATGCCACCTTTATTCAATGGGTTCAAGTCGGTAAGTACTGTTGAATTCCGGTGTTCCATTCCATCTCCGTCCACATGCGCTGCATAACAGGCTAAAAAGGTATAAGAGCCAAAATCAAAATCAGGCAGGGTTCCAAACACTTCAATTTCCGATTTTACGATTTTCTTGACTTTTTCAAAATAAGCATCAAACCCATCATATCCTTGAATCTGGTGCAACACGAATTTAATATCATAATCTTTGTCTTTAGTGCTTATTTTAAAACTCCTAAGCTGATGATCGCTGATTTCGATCGGGCTGTCCATAAAATAATCGAGATCGGGTGCATAATATTCGTTTTCGGTCAAAGGTTTAAGTTGGGTGGCAACCTTCCAATTAAGGTCTTTACGCGGATGTATTTTGATTTGTACAGGATTTTTTCTGTAGGCGGGTGCAAACATGAATGTAGCCGGAATATTAAGATGTGCATGGGTTTCATCTACCTGAGAATAGGTTCCGTCGCCGTGATTTGCGAACAAGGTATATTCAATTTTTACAATGCCTTGATGACCTGAAATATCCCATTGAAAAGGATTTGGCCTGGTGACCTTTAGCTCATTGCCTCCTTCATCCATAGCTTTGAAACCATAAATGTTTTTGGCAAATTCATGTATGGCATAACGTCCGGGAGAAGTGCGGCTCATTCTTACAGATAGTGTATCTGCTTCAACATTTCTGTATTGAACAGAGATTTCAGCTTCGTGATGAACGGCATTCTTGAAAGTGATTTCATACTGAATATTTGATTGGGAAAAAACGTTTCCTGTAACAAACAGACAAACGGTAACAAAGTAGATTATTGATTTCATCGATGAGTAGGTGACTATATTTGCAGGTAAATATATTCATAAATAATGACCAAATCATCCCCTCAGATAAAATCATAGTTTTGTTAAAAAAGAGATACCTTTGCCGCAGGTATGGAAAACGGTAAAATTAATAAGCTGGATATTGTAAGAAAAGACCAGCAGGGTTTTTATCTTCAGGATGAAAAGGGACAGGAGATCTTTCTTTCTCAGGAAGAAGCAGGATTTGACCTGGAAGTTGGATCAACAGTAGAGGTTTTTATATATAAAGATCGATCGCGAATGGTCAGCGCAAAACTTCCGTATGCACAGGTGGAAGAATTTGCTTTTTTGAATGTAAAGTTACTTACTGAGCATGGCGCTTATGTTGACTGGGGCCTGGAAAAGGATTTGTTCATTCCTTTAGAAGAGCAAATGGAAACCTTGGCCGTCGGAACTTCTTATCTTTTCTTTATATATGAGGACGAGGAAAATGGCGCTATTCGGGGTTCTCAAAGAGTGGAGGATTTCGTGTTTTTGGATGAGATAGATGTCAAAAGAGGCGATGAAGTAGACCTTTTGCTTTACAGGGAAAGCGAATTAGGAATCAATGTTGTGGTCAACAATCTTTATCAAGGTTTGGTTTTTAAGTCAGATGTGCATAAGGAGGTGAAGGTAGGTGAACAGATCAAAGGCTATGTAAAGCAGGTTAGGGAAGACGGAAAAATCGATATTTTACTGGAACCTTTAGGTTATAAGAAAAGCGTTGAATCAAATACCGATGTTTTGCTAAAAGCCATCAAAAAAGCAGGAGGCTTTCTCCCGCTTACAGATAAAAGCAAACCTGAAGAAATTAAGAGTTCCCTGGGTCTTAGCAAAAAGGCCTTTAAAAGGGCGGCGGGTCATTTATACAAAAAGAAACTTATTGAAATCCGCAGTGACGGACTTCATTTGTTAAAAAACCAATAAAACCTTTGAGGTCCTAGACCAATGGATTCATCCATTTGAATTGATGCTTGGTATCAGGCACAATGATTCTTTCTGCAATACGCTCCATCCTTTCAGGTAATTTCATCAAATAGGTCCTGGCTTTTTCGGCTTCTGCAGTCAATCCTGTGATCTTGTCTATATTCCATGCGGCGTTTAATTTCCTCATGATATCAACATAGTCGAAGCTTGTATATACACCAGCTCTCTGGGCAACTTCTGAAAACTTTTCAAACAAAGTCCCTTGAGCGCCAAAAGATTCCCTTAAGTGCATGGCAGGCATGGTGATTTTAAGTTTCATCATGTCAAAATAGGCCAGCATCATCTCACTTGGATCTACTGCAAAGATCTGTCTGATAAATTCAGTATAAGCTTTATGATGTCTCATTTCGTCACCTGCAATGATCTTACACATTTTACCCAGGTTCTTCATCCCGGCGTTCCTGGCAATTTTAGCGACGTTGTTATGGGAGACATATGTAGCCAATTCCTGAAAACTAGTATAAACAAAGTTTTTGTAAGGGTCTCTGGCAGTTCCAATATCGAAACCATCCGCAATCAAATGTTGGGTAGTAATTTCTACTTCTCTCATGTTCACCCTGCCTGATAAATAAATGTATTTATTCAAAACGTCTCCGTGCCGGTTCTCCTCGGCTGTCCACATTCTTACCCATTTTGCCCAGCCGTTATCTCCGTTTTCACCGTGCTGCGTTACACCTTCCAAATCCAATAACCAGGATTCATAGGTAGGCAGTGCCTCTTCTGTGATCATATCACCGACAAGTGAAATCCAGAAATCGTTACCAAGCTCTTTGGATAGTTCCCTGATTTCTTCTACCTCATGCATAAATGAATCCGATTGAGGATTGGGTAGGAAATCTGTAGGCTGCCAGATCTTTTCAGGCGGGATCAAATAGTCACGAAGAAAGGTTCCTACATTCTTTTCCAGGGTTAGCATCACTTCCTTCCTTATATTTTTAATTGACATCCTTTTTTGGTTTATTATGAGTTGCGAAGATAATTAGTTTTTATGAAATTCGATTATTTATTGTTATTTCTATATGATTTACTGATATTCAATAACATAAATGTAATATTTTTAGATGCAAAATCAAAAAGTAAGTTGTCATTTAATTTTAAAAATCCTACTTTAGACATCCAAACCTAAACGAGTAAAACATGCTGTTAAATATTACTGTTGGATTAATTGTTGTTGGGTTAACAGTTATAATTCAAGGTTATTGTACGATTTTTTGGATCTCTAAATACGACAAAGAAAGAAGCAGTCTTAATTCGAATACTTTTAAAAAGTATGGCCCAAGGCTTCTCATCTCCACAGCCGTTTTTCTTATTTTTATTCATCTTGTTCAGACAGCTTTATGGGCTTTGGTATATATGCTCCTTCCTGGAATTACAGAATTTGAGACTTTTGAAAAGTCGATGTATTTTTCGCTGGTAACTTTTACCACCTTGGGTTATGGTGAAATAACGATAGCATCGGCAAACAGGGTACTTGCCGGTCTTGAAGCGATGAATGGCATCATACTTATTGGCTGGTCAACTGCCCTTATGTTTGCCATTTTTCAGGAATTAATAAAGAAAAGCGTGAAAGGCAAATATGTTAATTAGCGATTAAATATAAATCAAGACTGGCCAATAATTTGAGAATTTTATGGAAAAAGACAAGCGTTCTATTAAAAAAGTAAGCCTCATTGTTCTAGTGATCACTTCAATATTCTTTGTATGGTACGTCAGTTCAGATCGGCACACACCTTACACTGATCAGGCCAGAATTCAAGGTTTGATCACGCCAGTTAGCCCAAGAGTATCAGGTTTTGTTACCGGCCTGAATATCAATTTGCATTCCAGGGTAAATGCTGGAGATACCCTTTTTCAACTTGATAAAAGACCTTTTGAAATTGCGATTCAAATAGCCGAGGCAGAGATTGACAACTCAACGCAATCCGTGGCAGCAGGATCTGCTTCCGTAAAATCATCAGCAGGGAAGCTTGGAGTTGCAAAGGCACAGTTAGACAGGGCGCAAAGAAATTGGGACAGGGTTCAAAGAGTCATGAAAGAAAATGAAGGAGCCTTGTCTGAGGCTGATAAAGACCAGTCTGAAACGGCCTTGCTTCAGGCTGTGGAGCAAGTGGCATCTGCCGAGGCCAGTCTTGAAAGAGCAAAGCAATCCTTGGGTGAATCCGGGCCTGATAACCCAAAAATAAGAAGAGCCATCCAGAACCTGGAAAAGGCACAACTGGATTTAGAATTTTCGACAGTTATCGCCCCAACTGACGGGGTCATTGAAAGTTTTGACGTAGATCTTGGATATTATGCCACTGCAGGACAACCTATCACAACACTTATTTCAAATTCAGATGTTTGGATCCAGGCTAATTTAAAAGAGAACAATTTATCTAAGATGAAAATTGACAATGATGTTGAATTTGTGCTTGATATAGCCCCTGGAAAGATATTCAAGGGGAAGGTAAGGAGTCTTGGTTTTGGTGTTGCCACCAATCAGACAAATAAGGGCGGGCTTCCAACTGTCTCAGTTAAAAAAGGCTGGCTTCAGGATCCACAGCGATTTCCGGTGATCATCACCAGTGATGATCCAGGCGTAAGGGATCTTTACCGATTGGGGGGTCAGGTAGATGTAGTGGTCTATACTGGGGATAACTTTCTGTTAAACCGTATCGCAGGCCTCAGGTTAAAGTTAATTTCTATACTCTCTTATGTTAGATAGGCTTCAAAATATAACTTTTTTTTCCATACAATGGAGAACGCTTATACCCATACTGAGGTATTTTATGGGTTCTTGTTTCATACTTGGTGTCACTTCGCTATTGAACTATGACCTGGCTTACCTTACTTCGGTCCTAGCTCTGGGCTATTTGGCCCCTGGGGCCAAACCACTTACCTTTAAGCAAGGCGGCAGGTTTATTTTAATTTTGGCTATTATTACAGGTGTCACAGTTATTTTTACAGAATTGTTTTTGGATTATGCCCTTGTGTTTATGCCCTTGTTATTGCTTTCTCTATTGTGGCTGTATTATACGGACAGGCTTCCAATGATGGTAAAATTGTTTTCTTTGGTAAGTTTGGTCATTATTCCTTTTGTCTCTATTGATTCAAGTGCCATAGGAAGCTATATTGCTGTTAGATTGGTGTTTAATGCTTTTATGGCGATCATTTTGTCTCAATTGGTCTTTATGATGTTTCCACTTTGTGAGGCCGATATTCCTTTTGAGAAGAAAAAACAAGAAGCAGAGAAGCAATCAGAATTAGAACGCTATAGATATGCTGTGGGTATCATTGTCATCCTTTTTCCGGTACTGCTGCTGTTTTATATGTTTAAATTATCTTCCAGTGCGCTGGTGCTAACTTTTATCGCGATCTTAACCATAAGCCCGGCCCTCTCACATCCAAAATTTGGTCTTGTGATGATCATCGCCAATATCCTTGGAGGAATTTTCGGAATTCTGGCTTACAAGTTGTTGATCATGGTGCCTGATTTTACTTTTATGATCCTGATCACTTTGAGCATAGGCTTATTCTTTGGAAGCCGCTTGTTTTCTGACAGCAAATATGCAAGCATTTATGGAAGCGGGTTCTCTACTTTTCTGTTGATCCTGGGTTCGGTAACTTCGTCTGATGCTGAAGCAGGAAGTAAAGTGTGGAGCCGTGTCATTCAAATCTCAATAGCCGTTAGCTATGTTGTGCTGGCCGTAAGTATTTTGAATAGGATTGTTGAGGCTAAAAAGGGAAAGTCATGATAAAAAATACTATAAAATATGGCTTGTTGTTGATCCTGCTGGGATGTATTTTCTTTCCGATGGAGAGCTGTAAAGTAGGAAAGGATTATGAGCGGCAGGAAATGACAGGCCCTGAGGTTTTTTCGCTGGATTTTCCAAAAGACAGCAGTATTTCGAATCTGCCGTGGTGGCAGTTGTTTAATGATCCTATTTTGGTTGATCTAATTGATACAGCCTTGGTCAATAATAAAAGTATTCAGGTAGCCATTTCGAGAATTGAAGAATCTCAACTTCAGATTGATATTGCCAAAGCCGATTATTATCCATTGATAGGGTATAATGCTTATGGTTTGGGTTTGGCAAATTCAGAGGTATCAGGATTGTCGAATCAGGCTGGTGGTGGCATTAATGCATCCTACACGGTCGATCTTTGGCAGAAGATCAAAACCTTGAATAAAATTGCCCTGCAAAACTATTTCGCCACAGAAGAAGCTTACAAAGCTTTGAATGTCAGTGTGGTTTCTGCAGTAGCAAGTGCCTATATATCGCTAAGAGATATTGATAACAGAATGATCATTGCCGAAAAAACAGCAGAGAATTTCC
>JBFFLO010000130.1:0-7041 GCA_041554895.1 Lutimonas sp.
CAGTTTCACCACAGATTTTTTGGCCTTACTGAGTTTGTTAAGATCTTGACTGATCAAGCCTTTTATTGCCGTTGAATTGATCTTTCCTACTCGTTTTAATGCCTTTGAAATATTATCAGCACTTTCTTCAATTACGCCAAGGATAGAGCCGCTTTCAGCCTTGTTCAAGCTATCTTCGGCCTTAGCCTCCCTGGACTTTCTAATATGTTTGATATAATTTCTTGACAGCAATAAAACCGCAAGCAGCAATAGAACCGCGATCATGGTGGCACCTCCAAGATGGATCAAATAGGCAACTGTTCCCGAAGCAACAAATGCTACGAGAGCCGTAAAAAACCAACCTCCGATCACGTTCAAAACCCCTGCCACTCTATATACGGCACTTTCACTTCCCCAGGCCCTGTCTGCCAAAGAAGTTCCCATGGCGACCATAAAAGTTACATATGTGGTAGAAAGAGGCAACTTCATTGAAGTGGCTATAGAAATAAGCACGCTGGCTACCATCAGGTTAACGGCAGCCCTCACCATATCAAAAGCAGGAAGCTCATGCTTCTTTTCTTTAGACAATTTTATAACCGGTATTTTAAACTGTTGCTCAATTTTTCGTTGCAAAGGATCCGGCAAAACGGTGGCCATATAGTCTGACATCATCATGGTAAACTTTACCAGGTTTCTCGACAACCAATGAGGCTCAAATCTTTCTTTGGTATTCTCCTGACTGGATAAATCAATGGATGTCTTAACCACACTTTTTGCCTTACTAGACAACCAAAGCGTCAATACCATAATTAATCCGGCAGCACCAAGAAATAACGTTGGCGTCGGTACTTTCTTGCTCAATACATTCATGCTGAATTCATTTGCAGGAATTCCGGAGACACTCCATGCCTCATATGATTGCCATGCTGCAATTGGAACACCGATAAAATTAACAAGGTCGTTTCCGGCAAATGCAAGAGCCAAGGCAAATGTGCCAATAATGATGATGATCTTGTAAATATTCATTTTTAAAACAACCACGGCAAGATAAGATAGCATCGTCCACCCCACAAAGCTAATAGCGATGATCAAGAGGGTCTTCCCTTCTATCATTGGTTGAATATTCGCATAATAATCTGTTCCTTTCAAACCTTTAATAAAGATAAAATAGGTAATTGCGGCAAGAGCAAATCCGCCAAAAACAGCTCCCACCCATTTGGCCTTTTTTTCAAAATCAAATGATAGCAAAACCCTGCTGATATATTGCACGAAGGCTCCGACCGAGAATGCCACCACGACCGAAAGCAATATGCCTAAAATGATTTCTGTCGCCTTTTCAGTATTGATATATTTTAATACATCTGAAAAAGAGCCATTATCGGCACCGATCTTGATCAGGGCCATGGCCACGGCGGCGCCTAACAGTTCAAAAACGATTGAAACTGTTGTCGAAGTCGGCATTCCGAGCGTATTGAAAAAATCAAGCAATAAGATATCTGTAATCATTACTGCAAGAAAAATGATCATGATCTCATTAAAATAAAACTCTCCTGGCACAAAAATTCCTTTTCTGGCAACTTCCATCATCCCACTTGAAAAAATAGCTCCAAAAGCAATTCCAAGACTGGCAACTATCATAATGGTTCTGAAGGATACAGCTTTGGAACCCAATGCTGAATTCAAAAAGTTGACGGCATCATTACTCACTCCAACCACAAGATCTGCAACAGCTAAAACGACCAATGCCATGATCATTAAAAAGTAAATATTTTCCATTTTATTAAGGTCTAATTAGACAATAAATATAAAACAGAAATAATAATAATTTCGATTTAATTAGAATATTGTTAAAATGGAATGAATCGCAGTCTGGAAAACCAGAAAATCATTCTTGATTTTTAAAGCTTGTAAGCCTCAAAAATATTCAAAATAATGTATCTTTCAAGCTTTAAAAATATGGCATGAACTGGGAAAAATTACTCTCTTTAAAACGATTTGGCGATCAGGCCACAAGAAAAAGAATTGATCAGGACGAGGCTCGTTTAGGATTTGAGGTTGACTTTGACAGGATTATTTTTTCTGACTCATTTAGAAGTTTACAAGACAAGACCCAGGTTGTTCCGCTGTCAAAAACAGATTTTGTGCATACCAGACTTACCCATAGTTTAGAGGTATCAGTTGTAGCAAGATCTTTGGGGCGCATGGTGGGAAAATATGTAATTGAAAAATATCCTGAACTGGAAAAAAAGGGGTACCTGTCAAATGATTTTGGTGCAATTGCTGCTGCGGCTGCCTTATCTCATGACATAGGAAATCCCCCTTTCGGGCATAGCGGAGAAAAATCTATTGGTGAGTTTTTTTTATCTGGAAAAGGACAGCAGTTTAAAAAACAAGTCAATCCTAAACAGTGGCAGGACCTCATCGATTTTGAAGGAAATGCAAATGGCCTCAAGATCTTGTGCGAATCTGTAAATAATATCCAAGGGGGATTAAGGTTGTCATATGCAACTTTAGGAGCCTTTATTAAATATCCCAAGGAATCTTTGCCCAAAAGACCAAGTCAGCACATCGCAGATAAAAAATACGGGGTATTCCAATCAGAACTGCCTTTTTTTAAGGAACTTGCAGATGAATTGGGTTTGAAAAGAACGGGAAGTACCGCTGACCTTTCCTTTTCAAGGCATCCTTTGGCTTATATTGTAGAGGCTGCTGATGACATTTGTTATACCATCATTGATTTTGAAGATGGCATCAATCTCGGGTTGATCTCTGAAGATTATGCCCTGGAATATCTGATCAATCTTGTCAGGGACACCATCAATACAAAAAAGTATAATTCTCTCCAGAATACCCAGGACCGTATCAGTTATTTAAGGGCTCTTGCCATAGGAAATCTTATTCAGGAAGCATCAAGAATATTTATTGAAAACGAAGATGCTATCTTAAAAGGAGACTTTCAACATTCTCTTCTTGAAAAATGCAAATATGAAGCCCAAATCAATGATATCATCAAGCTAAGTGTGGACAAGATCTATCAAAGCAAGGAGGTCATTGAAAAAGAAATTGCCGGTTACCAGGTCATTGCAGATTTATTAGATGTCTTTATTACTGCCGTCAACAACAAACATGCGCATCAACTCTCTAATTATGATAAACTTATTTTAATGTTATTACCCGACAGGTATAAAAACACCTCTGATGACCTTTACAGCAGAATTCTAAGTGTATGCAATCTTGTGGCAAATTTTTCAGATAGCTATGCCATTTTGCTGCATAAAAAAATCAAAGGCGTTGATTTGAGTTAATGAAGCAACTTAGAAATTATAAATAATTCCTATAGCCAATTGCTGTTTTAACTGTAATCTCGCTCCCAGGGTTTCCACTTCTCCATCCTCATTGGTTTCTTTGATCTTGATGTCATTATCATAAATCAAATGACTCCTGAAGCTTGCTTGAAATACTTTATTAATTTTAAATTGGAAGTTAAGGATCCATTCAATATCAATATTTCCAAAGTCATTGATATAATCGGTATAGAGTTCGAGATCATTTACCATCGCAACATTTTTAAAGATCTCCTTTTCCCATTTCGATCGAACCAAAATACCCAATTCATGCCTGGACCGCTCACCTGGCTGGACACCAAAGGCTCCTTCACCTGATAATTTTTCATCAAATACATAGGTCGATTTTAACGTTAATGGAGATACATAAATGGAAAAAAGCTTCTTCTTTATATTATATTGACTTCCAATTCCCAGATGAAGATAGGCCGGTGCAAAAAATCTCGATATCGGATCCGGGTCTTCAGGCTCCTTAAACCCATCTGTAAATTGGGTTCTAAAATTGAACTGAGCTGAAAAATACCAATTGGAAAGCGTGTCTTTTCTATAGCCGAAGGATGAAGACAATCTAATTTCGTCATCTGTTTTTATCAAACCCCGGTTCTGTTGATTGTTCAAGCCATATCTTGCAGATACCTGGTTATTCCAAAGTGTGTATAATTTTTCATAGACTCGGGCAAATTCAACCTTAAATAATCCCGAAACCGAATTTTGTCCTCCGGAGTTCCAATTTACAAAAGAGACCTGATTCAAATCAAAACCGATCGCATTCTTATGCTTCCACCATACCGGGTCGGCGGCTCTTTTAGTTCTTTTAATACTGACAAGTTCAATAGTATTAGAAAATCCTATAGTATCGATGCCATAGGTTTTAATTTTTGAAAAATAATCAATTTTGTTGGGTAGGGGTATATAAGACGTATCTCCAGAGTAATTATCAATGGCCATCCTATACCTCGGCGTGATTATGATCTCCCTGCCATTGGCATTATTGTTAGTGGAGTCTATGTGAATATTATAATAAGGCCTTAGCAAAGAATCCAACAAGGCTCTTTCAATATAAAGCATTTTTGGTTTATAGAGCGAATCTGTCGGCAGGCTGTCCAATATCATATCCTTCCGGATATCATCCTTGGTTGCCAAGAAAATACTATCAAAACTCTGGATAAGCGAAATAGTATCAACAGCAATTTTTACCTCTACAGAATCTTTGATCTGGGCTTCAACTCCAGAAAAAAACAAAAGAAAAAAAAGTATTTTAATAATCCTGATCATCCATTCAAATAGAAAGGCGAATTTAACAATTTTTACTATTCAAATTTCGATCAATCGCAATTTCAATACTGCGTTGATCCAAACCTACTATTTCATACAAATTTGACATGGGGCCATGTTCAATAAAGCGGTCCGGCAGCCCTAAACATTCTACTTTTACATCCTGGTATTCAGTGCCATTTTTATAGGCCAAAACAGACATTCCGAAACCTCCGCGAACAACTCCTTCTTCAATGGTAATGATCTTGGTGTACTTGGAAAAGATCTCATTTAACAAATTCACATCTAAAGGTTTTACAAAACGCATATCGTAATGTGCAATATCCCTGTATTTCTCCTTTGCACAAATACTTACGATCTTTTCACCAATAGGTCCGACAGATAAAATCGCAAGTTGGTTTCCTTTTTTGATCATCCTCCCTTTACCCGTTTGGATCTTTTTGAATGGTTTTTGCCAGTCCGAATGAATTCCCCTTCCCCTTGGATATCTTATAGCTAAGGGGGTTTTTAGATCAATTTGGGCAGTATACATGATATTCCTGAGCTCCATTTCATCCATTGGGCAAAAAATGACCATATTCGGAATACAACTCAAAAAAGCCAGGTCAAAGGCGCCATGATGGGTAGGGCCGTCTTCTCCCACTAGCCCTGCGCGATCTATACAAAAGATGACCGGTAAATTTTGTAAAGCTACGTCATGAATGATCTGATCATAGGCTCTTTGAAGAAATGTAGAATAAATGACACAATATGGCAACATCCCTTGAGTAGCCAATCCGGCCGCTAAAGTAACAGCGTGCTGTTCTGCAATTCCTACATCAAATGCTCTATCAGGGAATTTTTCTATCATGTATTTAAGTGAAGAGCCTGTAGGCATTGCCGGAGTTATACCGACTATTCTTCTATTCTTTTCTGCAAGTTCCACAAGTGTCAACCCAAACACGTCCTGATATTTAGGTGGGAAACCAAGTTCATCCTGACCAATAAGTTCTCCTGAAATTTTATCAAAAGGGCCTGGGGCATGGTAGGTAATCTGGTCCTTTTCAGCCTGACTTAATCCTTTTCCTTTGGTAGTAATTATGTGAAGAAGTTTTGGTCCCTGAATTTTTTTAAGCCTGTTCAATTCAGCAATAAGACCCCTAAGATCATGACCGTCAATGGGCCCTGAATAGGAGAATTCAAGCGCTTCAAATATATTCTTCTGGTAGACATCCATCCCTTTCTTCACTGAAGTAAGGTAATTCTTAAGAGCTCCCACATTTGGATCAATTCCCATTTCATTATCGTTCAGGATAATCAATAAATTAGATTTAGTAACCCCTGCATGATTTAACCCTTCAAAAGCCATCCCGCTTGCAATACTGGCATCTCCGATTACAGCAATATGCTGTCTGTTTTTCTCTCCCTTTAATTTGGAGGCAATTGACATTCCCAAAGCAGCTGAAATAGAAGTTGAAGAATGGCCTGTTCCGAAAACATCGTACTCGCTTTCTCCTATTTTCGGAAACCCCGATATTCCACCAAATTCTCGATTCGTATGAAATGACTCCCTTCTGCCGGTCAAAATCTTATGAGGATAGGCCTGATGCCCAACGTCCCAAACCAAAAGGTCATACGGTGTGTCAAAAACATAATGCAAGGCAATGGTTAGCTCAACCACCCCAAGACTCGCCCCCAAATGTCCTTTTTTGACCGATACTATATCTATGATAAAGTCTCTTAACTCCTGAGCAAGAGGACTAAGTTCCGCAATCGACAATTTCTTGAGATCGCTTGGATTGTTGATATTTTCTAAATATTTTTTAATCACGGATACAAAACTACAATTATCTTTGGCCAAGCCAAAATAATAACTTTCTTATATTCTATGTGTAATAGCCCTATCGGAATTTTTGACTCAGGAGTAGGAGGATTGACTATATATGAGGAGATTCATAAATTGCTGCCAAATGAAAGTATCATTTATCTGGCTGACAGCAAGAATGCTCCCTACGGGGAAAAATCTAAAGAAGAAATTATAGCCATCAGCGTAAAAAACACTGAATTCCTATTATCGAAAGGATGTAAATTGATTGTTGTTGCTTGCAACACCGCCTCAACAAATGCTGTAAAATACCTGAGAGAACATTATGCCGTTCCTTTTATCAGGGTACAACCTGCCATAAAACCGGCGGCTTTAAATTCCAAGACTAAAGTAGTGGGTATCCTCGCTACTAAGGGTACATTAAAAAGTGAGTTGCTTTTTGAAACTTCTCAAAGATTCGCCCAGGGCGTAAAAGTAATAGAACAAGTAGGCGAAGGTCTTGTATCGTTGATTGAATCTGGTAAGATGCATTCCCCGGAAATGACAAGTTTACTCCACCGGCATATTGATCCTATGCTGGATAAAAACATAGACCATTTGGTTCTAGGATGTACACATTATCCCTTCCTGACAGATCAA
>JBFFLO010000131.1:0-7012 GCA_041554895.1 Lutimonas sp.
ATCTCTCCTTTTGAACTTTTCTCTGAGCCTCTCTAGCTGCAGCCTGAGCTTCCCTGGCATGAACTCTTGCCTCTTCCATCGTTTCTCTTTGAATTTCACGCATTTCTTTTTGCATCTCTTTCTGTTCTATTATCATTAATGCCTGATTTTCCTTTAGCTCTTCCTTCAGTTTTTTCATCTCTTCTTTATGCTCCTCTTGCCATTCCTTAAGATATTCGCTGTTTTTTTCGAATTCTTTATAATCAAATGCCAAAGAGTCTCCCATAATATGAAAGTTCTGATCCATATTAAATTCGATATTTGGAAAATTTTCAAACTCAGGCAAAACAAAGTTCATTGAATCAAGTATCTGACCTACCATGGAGCCTACATCGGGCAGATCAACAACTACATTACCATGGTATTTATCATTATGGATAAAGAAATATTCGTTACCAAAATTGCTTGAACTCGATCTTATCTTAATCCTTTCTGCATCGGCCTGGGCACTGATGTCCCAGTTGTCAAAAATATCCTTGGCCTCATCTTCAGGTAAACCCTGTACGCTCATGATCCCTTCAACCTCTACTTTATTCTTGCTCCATTCAACTATTTCTATCTCGGCATAAGATGCTTCAATAGATATTTTGGTATTGCTTCCTACTTTGAATTCCTGCAAGGGCTTCTTAAATTCCTGGGCGAAACAGCTCAATGATAACGAGAAACTCAGGATCAATAATTTAAAGTGTGTGCTCTTCATTTTCTTTAGATTTTAATTTTTTTAATTCATTTTTTAACTCGATCATCAATTGTAGTCTCATTTGTAAATTGTCAATCAAATTATTGATGAGTTCCTCATCTATTTTATTGATCTCCAATTGCTCACTTTGAAGCTTATATTCATTTGTAAGGCTGTTCATCTTGCGGAAATATTCCTGAAGAACTAGTTTATTTCCATCAGTTAGGTCCAAATTGGCCAATTCAAGATTGATGGCAGTAAGGTAATAGGTCTCGATCTTTTTTAATTCAGGAGAAAACTCTTCCAGTGAAACCTTGGTTATTGGTGCCTGGCTCTTTTCAATCGGGCTGTCCTGGGTAAACGTCAGCAGATAACCCATTGAAAACAGTAACACTACAGATGCCGCGACCATCAAATATTGAAAAGTGCCGCCCGAAGTACCGTGCAACTCTTTTTGAAGTTTCTTTTCGAAAACAGAACGGTGATCATTTGGTAATTCTCTCAACATCTTTTCCTTTTTTAATTTTTCTTTAATATCAACCTTCATAATTTTCATGAATTAGTAGTTCTTTCAATTTACTTTTTCCCCTCGAGAGTTGTGATCGGGATGCTACTTCTGAAATTTCCAGGATCTGTGCTACTTCCTGATGATCATAGCCTTCCAAGAGATATAATTTGACCACATTTTTGCATTTTTTAGGCAGGGCCTCTATACATTTATATATGACAGTCATACTTATTTCTGAATCAACTTCCAAGGGCTCATCATTTGGAAAAAAAGCGATCTCCTCTTTCAATTCGACTGTGTCTAATTTTTGTTTTTTTAGCCAATCTAAACTTTGATTGATCACGATCCTTTTCAACCAGGAACCAAAACTGGCCTCACCTGTATAGGTTCCTATTTTTTTAAAAGCTTTTATAAAAGCTTCCTGCATGACGTCCTGAGCTATATCATCATCCTTTATAAAATTGAAGGCGGTGTTGAACATGGCCTTACAATAGAGGTCATAAAGTTGCATCTGTGCTCGACTGTCATTGTTTTTGCATTTCTCAATTAAATGCAACTGAGTATTTCTATCCATATGGGTATTGATTCTATAGTATATACGACTGAATTATCAAGTTGTGGCAAAATCTGTGTGAATTTTCATCATTTTGACCAAATAAATTTACAGATAATAATCCCCTTCTGTCCAAAGCTTGGAGAAAAATCAATAAAAAAAGGGCCCGCAGGGCCCTTTATATTTGATGATGTTTGTTCGTACAAGTCTAATTTTTATCCACAATTTCCAATTGGAACAAAAGATCTGCATTAGGAGGAATTACGCCTCTTGACCCTTGTTCGCCATAGGCAAGATGTGAGGGTATCACCAGTAAAACCTTATCTCCATAATCCATATGCTGAAGACCTTCCTTGAATCCTGGAATTAATCGGGCATCAGGGCTATAGTCCATCTCTACAGGCGAATACATATTCATTTGATCTCTTCTTTGATCATATTTTCCACATACTTCAGCAATTTCTTTTATATTACTGTCAAATAAATCACCAGTCATAAAATAACCTGCGTAATTCACCTCAACCTTCGAACCAATCGCCGGTTTTACGCCATCCCCTTTTTTAATTGAGATGATCTTTAGTCCGGAAGCAAGTATTTCGGCACTGCCTTCATTGTTTTTGACAAACTCGATCAATTCTTCTTTGTGCTTTTCTTTAAGCTCCTGTGCTAGTTTTTGACTCTTTTCAATTTCGCCAAAATAGTTCGTAAATTCGCTGGCAGCATCGAATTCCTTGGCTTTTTTACCAATTCTGATGATTTCGATCCTTTGAATCACATCATTTTGCTCCATGGAATCAACAAGCTCTTGTCCTTGAACAACATGACCAAAAACAGAATGTTTACCATCAAGGAATTTAGTTTCTTTATGGGTGATAAAAAACTGGGAGCCATTACTATCGCTTCCGGAATTGGCCATTGACAAAATTCCCGGGCTATCATGAGAAAGCATAAGTTCTCCATTTTCATCCATTGGGAATTCATCTTCGAATTTATAACCGGGGTTTCCGGACCCATTACCTCTTGGGTCACCACCCTGGATCATAAAATTTTCCACTATTCTGTGAAATTTCAATCCGTCATAAAACCTTTTGCCTTTGTATTGTTCGTCTACATATGGATTAGTGCCTTCTGCCAAGGATACAAAATTCGCCACTGTGATCGGAACAATTTCGTACTCAAGTTTTAACAAAATATCTCCCTTATCTGTTTGAAGATCTGCATAAATCCCATCATCCAGGTCATCATACTTAGCACTCTTACATGCACCTATACTTACTAAAAGGATAAATAGGATAGAATTAATTACTTTCATTTTTCACTTAATTTATTAATTTTTAATAATTCAACGGTATATATCAAGGGTTGGTTAGGTTTAATAAGATCATTGCCGGTATATCCATAGGCTTTATGAGAGGGAAACAAAAAAGTAATCACTTCTCCTTCCTTCATTATTTTAAATCCGTCCTGAAGGCCAGCAATTAACTCCTCTTTATCAACCAAATAACTTTTGGTGCCTAAGACTTCTTTTGGGTAAAGAATTGTATCATCCAAACTCCTTATCTCATGACTGTAAAATACTACATCCCCGCGCTTGGCCGTATAATTTTCAGTTGGGACTTCCACCTCGTAATAATACCAGAAACCATATTCAGAATTTAAGTATTGATGCAGACTATCCGATTTCATTTTCTGCATTAATATTGCATTTTCCGCTTTATTGAGCAGTTTGTTTCTTTCAATGGACTCGCTCATGAATGAGCTGGTTTTTCTAACGATAGGCTTTCTGGCCTCGGGGTTTGAGCACGAAAGGAAAACTGTTGACAAACTTAAGATAAGGAATATATACTTCATGATGAGAAGGTTAATTCATTCGATAAAGAAGGCAAAATACCTACGAATTTTTTTACTGTTTCGTCCAGGGAAAGCAGGCTTCTTCCTCCAGCTGCATTTACATGGCCTCCACCGTCAAAGTGGGTACGCGCAAATTCATTTACTGAAAATTCTCCTACAGACCTAAAAGATATTTTAACGATTTTTTGCTTTCTATCTTCAATAAAAATAGCGGCAAACATCACGTTTTTAATTGAAAGGGCATAATTCACAAAACCCTCTGTATCTCCTCGCTGAAACTTATATTTGTTCAGCTCATTTTGCGATAAAGTGATATAAGCAGTATGAAACCTGTCAAGTACTACCATATTATCCAGTGCCCGCCCCAGTAATTGCATCCTGCTATAGGTATTTACATCGTGTATCCTGTTATAGATATCAGCGTTATTGGCTCCTTTATCTAATAGATTTGCAACCACCCGGTGGGTGGCGCTTGTAGTGGCCGGAAAACGAAAAGACCCGGTATCTGTCAAGATCCCTGCATACAAACAACTGGCAATATCCTTGTCAATCAAATCGTTTTGACCCAATCTTTCAATAAATTGATATATCATTTCACTGGTCGAGCTCATGCTGGAATCAACAAATTCAAAATCAGCATAATCATCTGGCTGCTGGTGATGGTCTATCATCACATAAATTGGCTGTATCTCTTCCATTACAGGTTCCATCACCTCTCCTAAACGGTGAAAAGCATTAAAATCTAAAGTAAATACCAATTCTGCAGCATGCATAATTTCCTTGCCTCTTTCCAGATTGGATTCAAATATTTGAATTTGGTCTTCACCTGGCAACCATTTCAAGAATTCCGGACAATCATTGGGCGAAACGACTGTCACATCATGGCCTGTTTTAACCAGGAACCAATAAAGGCCAAGGCTCGAACCATAGGCATCTCCATCTGGATTTCTATGGGTCACTATGGCTACTTTTTTAGGCTCGGAAAGTACTTGCTTTAAACGTTGAAAATCTGCTTCATTCATAGTCTGCGAATATACAATAAAAATAATATTATAATTCGTATTTCACATTCTTTAAGATTGTTTTCACTACCCTGTTATTTATACGTTTTGCAGTCATAACCATACGGTGATCGCTTGAATTCATAAGCCTTATAATGCTGATTTTAAGTGATCAGATCGACCTGTTTTTTGAGTTGTTATCTTATTGAAGGCAATAGCGGATTGAGATTTTTTAAAGGCACTTGATGGCAGTATTAAAAATACTTTAATGATGGAGATTTGAGAGTAGAAAGTAATTCTTTTTCAATGGGTTAGTCAAAAATATAAAAAATTAAGGCCCGTTAGTTGCCCATTAGTGCTCAAAAAAATTACTTTTGCAAAAAAAAATTGAAATTTAATCAACATGGCAACAAATAGAACATTTACAATGCTAAAGCCTGATTCTTTGGAAAAAGGCAACACAGGAGCAATTTTGGAAAAGATCAATGCTTCGGGTTTTAAGATCATAGCAATGAAACAAACACAGATGAGCAAAAGGGACGCTGAGACTTTTTATGCGATCCACAGCGAAAGACCTTTTTTTGCTGACCTGGTCGAATATATGACCAGAGGCCCTATCGTAGCTGCCGTACTCGAAAAAGAAAACGCCGTTGAGGATTTCAGAACCCTTATTGGAGCTACAAATCCGGAAGACGCAGCTGAGGGAACTATAAGAAGCCTTTTTGCAACATCTATCAGCGAGAATGCGGTTCATGGTTCAGATAGTGACGAAAATGCTGCAATAGAAGGAGCTTTTCATTTTTCAGGAAGAGAGATCTTTTAACTAGCATCTTATATATGTATAAAAAAAACCGCCTTAAGGCGGTTTTTTTATGTATCATATTTCAGCTGTAAAAAGCATCTCTAAACCCATTTTATAGTTGTTACCTTTATTTTCCCCAAGGCCTCATCCATCATTTTGACAATTTTATCCTGGCCATATTGCAATTCTTCACGAAGGGCCGCTGAACTCAACTTTACAAAAATGGTTTGGTTTTTCATACTGACCGACTCTGTATAATTCGCCACACCCTGACCCATGACTTCGGTCCAGGCTTCCTTTACATAAATTTGATCCATTCCTTTTTGCAACTTGTTTTCCTGCAACATTTGCGGAATCAAATCTTTTAATTTATTCGTGTCATTTTCTCTTTTGCTCATATTTCATTTTAAAGGCCGAACATCTTATAGGACTGTCCTGTTTCTTTAATCAACGCTTCTGTTCTCGCGTCATGTGTATCGGTAATAAACAACTGCCCAAAACTGTCATCATTGACCAGATGTAACAACTGTCCTACCCGTTGGTCATCTAATTTATCAAAAATGTCGTCAAGCAGTAAAATAGGTTTTACCTGGGATTTTTTTGTAATAAAATCAAACTGAGCCAATTTTAAGGATATCAAAAACGATTTCTGCTGACCTTGAGAACCGATTTTCTTAACCGGATGCCCATTGATCTCAAAAAGAAGGTCATCCTTATGAATTCCCGCCGACGAATATTGCAAGACCTTGTCTCTTGCCAAATGTTGCTTCAACATGGACCTAAAATCGGAATGATCCAATTGGGTCTTATAAGAAAACGAAACATCTTCTCTTAAATTATCTCCTGACGATTTTTCAATGATATGATTGTATCGCTTGTTGAATATCGGAGCAAACTCTTTAATAAAAGATTTGCGTTTTTCATAGATTCTTACTCCAAACTCGCTCAACTGCCCATCATATATGTCAAGATTATCCTGGTCAAACGTAAAATTCGCGGCAAAATACTTCAGCAGAGAATTACGCTGACTGATGGTCTTGTTATAGTGTATCAGGTCCTGAAAATACTCTTTATCATTCATAGAAATGATCATGTCCATGAATTTTCTCCTAAACTCACTTCCCTCACTGATCAGATTTGTATCTGAAGGAGAGATGATCACCAATGGAATAAGTCCAAAGTGATCAGATAACTTTTCATATTCCTTTCCGTTCCTTTTGACGACTTTTTTATGCCCCTTCTTTAAGCTGCAATGAATATGTTCTTCTCTCTGGTCTTTCCTGTAAACACCGTCCAATACAAAAAAATCTGTTTCATGTTTGATGTTCTGTGAGGCAATGGAATTGAAATAACCTTTGGTGTGGGACAAGTAATATATGGCATCCAGCACATTGGTCTTCCCAACTCCATTATTTCCCACCAGGCAATTGATCTTCTTATCAAAATTAAATGATCTTTCAGAAAAATTCTTAAAGTTGATCAGTGATATACTTTCCAAAAACATAGATAAAATACTTGTAAGCGCTTAAACTCTTGCACGGAGCCAGACTTATTTCTGATCCATTTAAAAAAACAGATA
>JBFFLO010000132.1:0-6947 GCA_041554895.1 Lutimonas sp.
ATTCTTTTATGGATAACAACTTTACTAGCTGTTATTACCCCCTTGACCTTAATCTTTTTATGGATTTATTATTCTTCTATATATGTCAAAAAATACAGGTCTGTTTTTAGTGTAAAAAAATGGGTTTTTGGAAAGAGCAACCTTACAGAACATCATCTTACCGATACGATGCATTTATCATTCAGAAAAACCTATTCTCTTATGATAGGCTTTGGAGTATCTGTTGTCGCATATTCTATTGCATCAATTCGATTTATGCTGCTGAATTTTGATGAAATAGAGACGGCATTGATTGAATATTTCAGGTTTCCTTTTTCAACGCTGGACGAATTAGGCTTGATCCAAACCAGCAGGGATATGGAAATAAAATTTGATTATTTCTGGAACCAAATGCTTCTTATAGTGGTCATTTCCACTATGTTTTTTCTGATCGGCTACCTCTTGGGATCCCTTTTAGTGGATATCCGGTTTAAATTTTTGAATAAGGAAGATCGTGAATCCCCAAAAAAAATCAGGATAAAAAAAGAGATGTTCCTGCTGAAAACGAAAAAGGATCATTCAGCACATGCCGCAAACTGAACAATTGATTTTTTTATAGCCTTTTACATAAATTATTGGCTATTCCACATTGAGCTTACCATGCTTTCTATGCTCACCACACACATAAAAAAATCTGCCGGTATTCCATAAACCTGCAGATTTCTTCATTAAATTTGATTTCAGAAATTATACCTCTTATTTTACTTTGGCCCTTGCATCTAAACCAAAACTTTCTTGCACGGCATTGTACCATTCTTCATCAGAAAGAGCATTCCAGTCTACCCACTGCTCGTCAGTCATCGAAGCTCTCCAATCAAGGAAAGGCTGGGCGTCAGGGCCAACAGGGTGTCTTAACTTCCAAGTTCCACTTTCGGCTACATCAACTATCGTATCAGCTACCAAGGTTGGTGAAGTTGGGTGTTCCAATGAGGCCCTGAACATTCCTCCGAATCTAAACGACTGGGGATATAATGAATTAGGTGAAGCATGTTGTATGTCGTTAGCCATATCAGTGTTGATAATTCCGGGTTCTATGATTCCAACTCTAATATTAAAAGCCTTGACCTCCTGAGCAAGTGCCTCGCTAAAGGCCTCGAGTGCGAATTTTGATGCTGCATAGGGTGCAAGGGGAGAACTCGAGATCTTTCCTGAAACTGATGCTACGTTGAGAATACATCCGCTTTTATTCTCTCTCATTAACGGCAATACGGCTTTAACGCATCGTATAACGCCAAAATAGTTTGTTTCCATAACGTCTTTAAAAACAGAGAGGTCCATTTCCTCAATGGCTCCATGCCTTTCTATACCTGCATTATTAACAAGAACATCTATGACCCCATTCTCCTTATGAATTTGGTCAATACAATTACTCACTGATTGGTCAGAATTCACATCCATGGCCATCATCATTATGTTAAGTGACTCATCTTCATTGATCTTATTTAAAGCTGTTGCTCCTTCCGGATTCCTCATAGTGGCATAGACCTTATACCCACTTCTTGCGAATGCCAATGCCGTATCTAATCCGATACCTCTATTTGCTCCTGTTATAACTACTGATTTCATATATATTGTTTTAGTGATTGGTTTTTATTCTTTAATATTAGCTTCCGTTTCGAAATTTAAAATATGGCTCCTTCGCAAATAACCAAAGTCATCTGGGACTAAAGGCGCCCTAAACTGTCCGGACCTATCTATTTTCTTACCAAACGGATAGAGGCTTAAGTTGGCAACCTTTGAACCAACTTATGACAAAAAAAGCCTAATCTATCCCAAAATGGCTATTTAAGTTCCTTTTATGTATTTGTGATTTCTTTGATAAATTGCTTAGGGCCTGAGCATTTCTCAGGTAATTTATACACCTCACAGGTTCGACAGTCTGAATTACGACATAACGAGCCTTTGTTAGATGCTGTCCAGCAGGGACTTTTAATTGAAGTATAGGCATTGCATTGCAACCGATCTTCCATGCCGCATGATCTAACGATCCAACATGGAATAATTGAAAACAGGGCATTGATCCCTGCTATATTCAACCCCTGATCATGTAAATAACTTCTGATACATTTTATCCTGAGTATGTCTACTTCAGAAAACAGGTGTCGGTTCGTTTCCTTTTTAAAAGGAATGATCAAACCTTTATCAATGTATTGACGAATGGAATGGGCAGGTGTCATGGATAATTTTGAAGCCACCGCAAGTGTGTAAATCGGTTCAGAACTATTGTTGTTGTTTTGTGATTTCATCCGAGCATCAATTTAAGGCGCAAACAGAATTACAGCAATAATAAACCTCCGCATCAAGAGGCCTTTTCCTTTTTTAAATATATGTTATATTCATGATCATTTTAGTGACCAATATGATATAAGTTAACATCATACTATTTTTCTGTCCTGAAAAGAAACCATGTATTTCAATTCCTCAATACGCTGTTCCTTTAACCTTTGTCTTCTTTCTTTTGCAAATTCCGTATGATACATATGGTTTTCTAAAAAATCTATTTGTATCCTGTTCCACTGAGTTTTATCAAAAAAATCAGCACCTTCGAGCAATTCCTGATACAATAAATCACTTATCTTGTAAAAATCCTTTCTACCTAAATAATCGAGGTCAACATCGCAGATGATCCTCTCTAATAAATTTTTAGGCTTTTGTGGTAATTTGGTCGCCAGAATTAGCCGGGTGACCACCTTTATCTCACTTTTGGTAAATTCAAACTTGGTCATCAATTCATTGGCAATCTTTGCCCCTTCCAATTCATGATTATCCAGAGAAACCGTGAAACCAATATCATGTAATAAAATACCGATTCTCAATAATTTTGCCTGGTAGCTGTCAAGATCAAAATACCTTATGTATTCCTCGCAATTTTTAAGTGCACTTATCGTATGTCTTATACTGTGATAATGCAGATTTGCCGGCAGTTCTGTCTTCAACAAATCCCAGGATGTCTTTCTCAGTTTGTTGTAACCACGCATTTTTGAATTTTTTGACGCTTATTATTACTTCCGATAAATAGGTTGACCTATTTATTCGGATAATTTCAATGATTTGAATATCTATTTTTTAATAACCCTAAAAAGAATATATCTGTTTCAAGTTATGGTCTTACTTCCTGGCATTCACAAAAAACATTTTCATCATCCCCTTGTTCTTCACATCAATTTCTCCGCGAAATTCACAATCGTAATGATCTTTGATCAACTCATAGGTGCTTTCAGATACGTTGATCCTGCCAGCTACTGACTTCGATTCCATCCTTGATGCCACATTCACTGTATCTCCCCAAATATCATAGGCAAATTTTTTGGTCCCAACAATACCCGCCACAATAGGACCCGTATTGATCCCAATTCTTATGTCAAACTTGGTGAGTTGACTATTATTTGATTTTTTTGATGCTTCAATAAATTCTATGATCTCAAAAGCTGCGTGTACAGCCCTTAAAACATCGTTTTCTCCGGGCTCGGGCAATCCCGACACGCACATATAGGCATCCCCAATAGTTTTTATCTTTTCTATGTCGTACTTCTCCATGATCTCATCAAACTTGGAAAAATAATAATCCACGCTGCTTACGAGTTCTTCGGGCTCAAGGTTTTTGGCATAAGCTGTAAAACCTACAAAGTCTGTGAACAACACGGTAACTGAATCAAATCTCTTGGCTTTAACTTTTCCAAATTCCTTTAATTCCTGTGCGGTTTCTTCCGGCAGGATATTCAACAAGAGACTCTCAGAACGATCCTTTTCTTTCTCAATGATCAAATTGGTCTCTTTTGTAAATTTATAACGCCTGAATAAACTTATCGCCAGAAGCACCAGCAAAAACAAAAATATTCCCGTAACCCAGATCACATTCTTTTGGCGCTTTTTGGTCAACTCCTGGATTTGGGCTTCCTTTTCTAATAAACCTATTTCATCTTCTTTTTTCTGCAGGTCAAAATCAAACTGCAGGCCACGTATTTTGTCATCAGTGTCTAAATTGAATAAAGAATCCTTTTGACTTAAAAATTTGCTTTGGTACAGATATCCCTTTTTAAAATCTCCCTGATTGACATGGGCCTCCGAAATTCCCTGGTATATATCGGCAAGCTCATAATTGAGTTTTAACTCCTTGGCCATTTTTTCTGCCTCTTCATAAAAATCAATTGCTTTTTTGTTATTCAGATTCCGGTAAATGTCTCCCTTTTCGATCAAAACCTTTACAATTTCCATCTGTTGCTTATTCTCAGTGGCAAAATCATGTGCTCTATCCAGATATTCTAAGGCTTTTTCAATCTGGCCCAATTTAAGAAGCGTCTGCCCAATGAGCGTCAAGTTCTCAACATAGTAAAATGAGTTTTCTGTAATCGGTAAAGCCTCTTCAAATTTATCAAGGGCCTTTTGATATGCTCCTTTTTTAAAATATTGCTGGCCCGTGCCCAGAAGAACTGATTTCGAAATACCTACATTGTTAAGTTGTTTCAGGTAGGGCATTGCCTGATCATAATAACTCATGGTTTTATCATAATCCTGATTATTGTCTGCGTAGACACCAGCAATATTAACCAGAGCAGTCGCAATGCGTAAGGGATTATCTAGTTTTTCAGCAATTCTTAAGGATCTCAAATAATAATCTATGGCTTTACCATTGCTTCCCTGGCTATAATAAACGGTACCCAAATTATTCAAAATACTCGCAATTCCCGTTGAATCCTGGATGGCCTCAAAATATTCCAGTGATTCTGTTAGGTTCTCAAAAACTTCGATAAAATTTCCTAGCTGGAACTGGGCGATCCCCATATATTTTAATGAAAGTGCCAGCCCTTTTTTATAACCTAAGTCAGTGGCCATCTCATTTGCTTTTTTCGAATATTCCAAAGATTCCGAAACCAAGCCATAGCCCTGCAATTCCTGACTCAGAGAGATCAAATTAGATACCGTGACAGTATCTTTTGTTCCTGTTTCAATGATGCTTTTTAAACTGTCTATTTTTGAATTCTGTGCCAAAACTGAGACAGAAATGAATAAAAAAGTAATTACAGCAACAAAAGATACTTTTAGGTTTTTTATCATATTTAAAATAAAGCTTCGGTTATTGTTTAATAATGTTATAGGTCCTTACCTGATCTGTGCTTTCGATTCTTACAATATACATTCCTCCGTCATAACCAGTCAAGTCAACTAAAATACTGCTGATGGTTCCGTCAAGATCATTATTGACATATAAAACACTTCCATACATGTTTAAAATATATACTGTGGCTTTTTTAGCAATATTTTGCTCAATGGTCATAAAATCAATTACCGGATTGGGATAAATATTATAGTCTCCATCGGTTTTTGCTTCACATTCACCCGTACCGCTTTGATTTGCCGAAGAAACTGAAGATTTATTAAAACTTCCATAGGTATAAAGACTCCAGGTCAACTGCTCTCCATTGAATTTAATTTCAAAAGTACCGCTTCCCGGCATAAAAACAGTGGGCAATTCACCAATAGCTGATGAAGCGCCAGAGCCTGAAAGATTATTGTACTCACCAAGCGGCACGAATACCGGATCAAAATTGTCATTCTCATAACGGAAAGTTACAGTATAAGACCCGTCGTCGCTGTTGTACAATACACAATCCGAAAAGGTACGTACTTTCCTGATATCATCATTGAACGGATTGATAAACAGGGTTGCATTATTATACGTTATGGCATAATTATCCTGATTATCCTCGATCATGATCGTAAAGGCTCCTACATCATTATAACTGCCCTCAATATAATAAGGAACACCCTCCGGATAAACCGAACCCTCAGTTTCACCATTGACAAACCCTTCAATAACTGATGTGTACTGAGGAACCTCACCCTGGTTGATGTATAAATCATCAATGGTTGCCGTCAAGGTTTTCCGGGTCACTTCAAATAAATTGAATGTCTCTACATAACTGAAAGTGTAATTTTCATTGGCCTCCCTGATCCTGATGCCGTAAGTTCCCGCATCTAAGTCATCTGCCATCTCATACTCAACTGATCCGTCAGTAAAATAATAAGGAATCAGCTCTGAACCAAAAACTTCTGAAACGGTTTCATCATAGGCAAAGGCACCAAAAACAGTTGATAAATCGCCTTCTGCAAGTGTATAACCATAAGTTTTCTGCAGGTTCGATGTCTGCACAGTTACTTCGAGCGGAAGAACGGTCAACTTACCCCGATCAGCGGCATAGGAAACACTGTAATTATCTCCAGAAGCATCCGCAATAAAGATATTATACACCCCAACATTCATCTTAGGTGTACCTTCGACGTATGGCAGGTAATATTTTTCACAGGTGTCACAATCAGGGGCATCACCTTCCTTCATGAAATAATAGGTTAAATCTCCTAATACAGCACTGCTCTCAAGGTTGGTAAATCCTGATATTACAGTGGATATTTCTGGTGCTTCACCATAGAGATTACCGTCGGTCACGGTGGTGCTTTCAATCGTTAAAACAGCTTCTGTAACCGTTAAAGTACCTCTGTCTGTAGCATATTCGAAGGTGTAATTATCATCCGTATCATCAGTAATAAATATATTATAAACCCCAATATTCATCTTGGGTGCACCTTCGACGTATGGCAGGTAATATTTTTCACAGGTGTCACAATCGGGTGTATCACCTTCTTTCATAAAGTAATAAGGGATGTCTCCTTCAGGAAAAACGGTATCTACACCTTCTCCTTCAGGAAATCCAGAAATAACAGTGGTTATCACCGGAGTTTCACCATAAGACACCTGGTCAGTTATTGTGCTTTCCACCGTTAAAGTGGCTTCATTTATAGTCAACTGACCATGGCTTGCCCCGTATTCAATATTGTAATTGGCTGCCTGATCTCTGACAAAAATATCGTACACCCCAACGCCCATTTTGGCTTCATCATCAAGAGTATAC
>JBFFLO010000133.1:0-6933 GCA_041554895.1 Lutimonas sp.
TCCGTTGCAGCATATCAATTCAGAACTACTGAAATCAATGAGGCGGGGTAACAATTCTGAAAAAACGATTGATCTGATTAAAAAATTCAGGGAAATGGTCCCCGAAATGGCCATTAGAACAACTTTTATTGCGGGTTATCCAGGAGAAACCGAAGCGCATTTTGAAGAGCTGAAGGATTTTGTCAAAAGTACCCAGTTCGAACGGATGGGCTGTTTTACCTATTCTCATGAAGAGAACACCCATGCCTACCTTCTTAATGACGATGTGCCAGAAGAGGTGAAAGAGAGGCGTGTTGCGGAGTTAATGGAAATTCAGGGTCAGATTTCCTTTGATCTGAATCAGGAAAAGGTCGGTAAAACCTTTAAGTGTATTTTTGACCGCAAGGAGGGAAATTATTTTATTGGGCGCACAGAGTTTGACAGCCCTGATGTTGATAATAATGTAATCGTTGATGCAACCAAGCACTACCTTCAGGTAGGGCAGTTTATCGATATTAAAATTACTGAAGCCACTGATTTCGATCTTTACGGAGAACCTTCCTAAGACCATATTTGTAGTGTCCTGTTTTATTTTGTTTACTTTTTTATGTAAACCCGTTGCAGGAAAATACAGAAATATTATTTTTTTAAGCATTGTAGCATTGTAGCATTGTAGCATTGAAAAACCACCATTAATAATAAGATCCTCCTTAAACAGTCTTAAAACATGGTTAAAAAAAACATAGCTTCTTTTTTAAGATTAAAAAAAATGTATTTTTACTAAAAACTTCAATTCATTGGTACAAATCAACTCAACTGTAAAGTTTCAGGATACAGGTTATTTTTCAAAGATCATGTGTGACTATCTTGATCAACGGAAATCGGTCAGACAATTTTATAATAATTTTCCAAATATTGAGGGATTCAGAAATCAGATTCATCAAAAGTCAAAATCCTTTAGTCAGGAGAACAGAGACGTATTATATGCATGTTTAAAGGAGCAGACCAAAAATTTACAGCTGTCAGATCTGAGTCAGGAACATCTTTTATTGCTAAAGGATGCAAATACTTTCACGGTGACGACCGGTCATCAATTGAACCTCTTTACAGGGCCTCTCTACTTTCTTTATAAAATTATTTCAGCCATCAATCTTGCCGCTGAATTAAAAGAAAATTTTCCGGATAAAAATTTTGTGCCTGTTTACTGGATGGCCACGGAAGATCACGATTTTGAAGAGATCTGTTATTTTAATTATAAAAAAAACAGGATTCAATGGGACAAGGATGTAAAGGGAGCTGTTGGAAGGACATCTACCAAAGGACTGGAAAGGGTTTTTGAAAAAATCGAAGAAAACTTTGGTCATAATAAGCATGCCCTAAGGTTAAAGCAATTATTTGAAGATGCCTATTTAAAACACCCGACTTTAACTGAAGCCACAAGGTATTTGGCCAATGAACTTTTTGCAGCGTATGGTCTTCTTATCGTTGATGGTGATGATGTCGGGTTGAAAACTTTATTCGGTCCGTATATCAAAGAGGAATTGACGCAGCAAACCTGTTTCAAGAAGGTAAGTGAAACAAATGAGGTACTGGGTGCATCGTATCCGATACAGGTAAATCCAAGGGAGATCAATTTGTTCTATCTCGACAAAGAAATCAGGGAAAGGATCCTGTTTGAAGAGGATTGCTATAAAATCATCAATACCGACCTTATTTTCTCTGAGGAGGAAATAATGAACCTGGTCGACAATTCTCCTGAGAAATTTAGTCCCAACGTATTGATGAGACCCTTATACCAAGAGGTGATTCTGCCAAATTTATGCTATATCGGAGGAGGAGGAGAGATGGCCTATTGGATGCAGCTCAAGAATTTCTTTGATAGTGTGTCAGTGCCTTTCCCCATTTTACTGTTGCGCAATTCAGTTTTGATCATTGACCAGAAACAGCGTCAGAAAATGAGGGCCTTAGATATATCCGAGCAGGAGATTTTCCTGAATCAAAATGATTTGATCAAGAAAAAGGTAAAGAAAATATCAGATTTGGATATTGATTTTTCCAGGCAGCGAAAAGAATTGAGAGAGATGTTCAGTGAATTAAAATCATTATCCGATAAAACTGACAAGTCTTTTAGCGGAGCTGTATTAGCTCAGGAAAAAAAGCAGTTAAACGGTCTGGATAAGCTGGAAAAAAGACTTTTAAAGGCCCAAAAAAGAAAGTTTAAAGAAATTGTATCCCGCATCAGTTTGCTTCAGGACCAGTTGTTTCCTAAACATTCTCTTCAAGAGCGGCAAGCTAATTTTTCAGAATTCTATGAGATCTATGGAGAAGACCTTGTTCCTGTGTTGGTGTCAGTATTAAAGCCTTTAGAACTTGAGTTTGATCTTGTAACTCCGGTTTCCTAAATCAAACCGCAAATAAGAAGCGCTTTCTGATAGGCATCTGAGCGATATTCATAGTTATAGGCTGTTATGTCTTTGGGGGAGATCCATATCAATTCATCAAATTCGTCATCCTGGGGAATTGTCTCCGCCCCGGATCGATGTCTGATCTTTACGATTGATAGTTCCTGGCCCATATAAATGGGGTGGCAATCTGGAGGGAAAGGATACCTTACCTTTTCCTGGTACACTTCCATGATATGGTCATGCTGCAAATGATAATTCAATTCTTCTTTTAACTCTCTTTGAATACCTGCAATCAAATCCTCTTCACCTTCGAGTCCGCCTTGAGGAAATTTATAACTTTTGTCACGAGGTGAATAGCCGATAAGCACCTTTGACTCCTCGTTGATAATGACTGCCATAACAGCTTGTCTGTATATTTTTCCCATGTTGCTGATTGCTTGATGCAAATTTAGCAAAAAAAAATGACCGCAACTGCGGTCATTTTAAGCTAAAAAATTCAGCATAAAATTATGAGATAAATAAAAAGGAAAACAGCATGGCAAATTTCCCCACTTTTAAATTGTCTATATTGAAATAACGATTTTTTCTTGGCATTTTGACTTCCGGCTTATTGGTTTGTTCAGCAACCAATTCGGAAACCTCCCCAATGAGCTGGTAACAGGCATTGATTAATTTCTCTTCTCTGGGAAGATAATCATTTTGAGGATACAGGATGAGTAAAAAATCATCATTGTGGTCATCTGAAGTAAAGCTTTCTTCTATAGTAGCAGCATTAAAATTCTCAATGAATTCCTTGTGGATTTCTCTAAACACAGATAATTTACTTCTATCAATAATGGATAAGTCAGCGGAATCTAAAATAGCATCCGTTTTTTGACTGAATGAAAGAGCTTTGTCATGATTGCCCAATAATTCAGAATTAATAGAATCTTTGATATTTAGTTTTTCAGATAAGTAATCAGTCATGGTACTCTCAATGAATAATGCTGATACAAAAAACTCATTTCTAACTTTTACCTCGCTTATCTCCATGATCCTTATTTAGTTTAAATAGGTTACAAATTGAATGATTAGAATTCAATCTATTATGATACTAACGTTCTTTGAGGGGAGTTATTATAAGGGGTAAATCAAATACTTTGCCATAAGCTCAGCATCAATCTTAAAACAAAGTTAAATATTAAAGTATCTTATTCCTAATAAATTTGGTAAAAATACCTGGAATTGTTGATAAAATTCATGGTATACCATGAATAAAAAAAAGCCCTTTTGCTAACAAAAGGGCTTTTTATGATAAGATAAATAAAGAAATGATTTCTTATTTTTTGAATTTGGCGTATTTAGATTTGAACTTATCGATTCGACCAGCCGTATCAACCAATTTCATTTTTCCTGTATAGTATGGGTGAGAGGTACGAGAGATCTCCAATTTGATCAACGGGTATTCAACACCTTCAACATCAATGATTTCTTTTGAATTGGCAGTTGATTTTGTCAAGAAAACATCTCCGTTCGACATGTCCTTAAACGCTACCATTCTATAATTTTCTGGATGTATTCCTTTTCTCATCGTTAACTCATTTAAATTTTATACTTTCGCTTCTTTTAAAAAGAAGATTCAGCACCTGCCGAATTTGAGAGTGCAAATTTAAATAATATTTTTAAAACTCAAACATTATTTTAGTTATTTTAAACAAAAAATAATAATATGAATAAAATTGCTTCCATTCTAACGTTGGCATTCCTTCTTATTATACATGCTTGTGGGAACAAATACCAATTACAGTTAGAGTCTCCCAAAAGTATCCAGATAAATAAACCACTAAAAATTAGCGTAAAAGAGAAAAAAGGGAACCCTATTGATTCTGTGCAGTATTTTATAAATGGTGTTCCTATCAGGAATCACGAGGCATTGGATATCAAGTCGTATAAATTAGGGAAGCAAGCCTTGTCAGCGGTCGTCTACTTTGATGGTGCCAGCAAAAAAATAAATAACACGATTTATTTCTTAAATGACAAGGCCCCGGAGGTTTTTACTTATGAGGTGATCAATGAGTTTCCTCATGATGACCAGGCTTTTACCCAGGGGTTTGTGTACCATGATGGATACTTTTACGAAAGTACCGGGCAGAATGGCAAATCATCACTTAGAAAGGTTGAAATTGAATCAGGAAAAGTGTTGCAAAAGATAGATCTTGACAGGCAATATTTTGGAGAAGGCATGACCATCAAAGATGGCAAGATCTACCAGTTGACCTGGAGAAAAAAAGTCGGTTTTATATATGATCTTGAAAGTTTCGAACTGGAAAAATCGTTTGAATATGGACAAAGCAAAGAAGGTTGGGGCCTGACTCATAATAATGAATACCTGGTGAAAACCGATGGGTCTGAGCGTATGTGGTTTTTAGATCCTCAAACCCTTAAGGAGGTCTCTTATATAGAAACTTACACCAATAAAAGGAAAGCTGAAAAATTAAATGAGCTCGAGTTCGTCAATGGCAAGATCTATGCAAATATCTGGCAGCAAAATTCGATTTTAATCGTAGAGCCCTCAAATGGAGCTATTGAAGGTATTGTCAGTTTAAAGGGCCTGCAGGCCCAGGCTGGTCAAAAAGGAGAAGACAATGTGTTAAATGGCATTGCCTATGATAAGGAAAATGACCGCCTTTATGTAACCGGAAAGAACTGGAATAAGGTTTTTGAAATCAAACTGATTGAAAAATAATTGGCTATGTTTCGTTATTTGTTTTTGATACTTGTCGCTATTATTGCCTTGGATTCTTGCAATGATGATATTTTTGAGACCAGCCCTAGTACAGGTCAGTTGGAATTCTCAAAAGACACTGTGTTCCTGGATACTATTTTTACCAATACAGGCTCAAGTACCAGAACTTTTAAGATTTATAACAAAAGCAATAACCATATCAGTATTCCAAGCATAAGATTAGGTAAAGGCGAACAGTCGTTTTACAGGCTAAATGTGAATGGGGAGCCTGGAAAATCCTTTGAAAATGTCGACATATTGCCTAAGGATAGTATTTATGTTTTTGTGGAAGCTACAATAGATTATTCCAAGGTGACTGATCCTCTTTATGTTGATGAAGTCATTTTTGACCAGGGAGATAATGAGCAGGAAATAAAACTAGTTACACTGGTTCAGGATGCCTATTTTTTGTTTCCCCAAAGAGATGCTGACGGCATCAAGGAAAAGATCGTTTGGGGCATCGATGCAGAAGGAGAAGAAATACTGGTGGATGGTTTTTACCTGGAGGGCAATACTACCTGGACGAATGAAAAACCCTATGTCATTTATGGGTATGTTGGAGTGAATACGGGTCAAACACTCACGATAGAGAAAGGGGCAAGTATACATTTTCATGAAAATTCAGGGCTTTTGGTCGAAAAAAACGGCTCCCTGAAGATCAACGGTACCTTAGATGAAAAAGTGATAATTCAAGGAGACAGGCTGGAGCCATTTTATGAAAACATCGCTGGCCAATGGGGGACTATTTGGTTAAAGGCAGGTAGTAAAGAGCACCTTATTAACCATACGTTGATTAAAAACAACATTATCGGGATTATTGTCGACACGATTGGTAGTTCAGCCGAACCCACCCTTACAATTCTAAATTCTGAGATTTATAATACCAGTAATTTTGGTTTGTTGGCGCGAGCTGCAAACATTACAGGGTCAAACCTGGTCATAGGGAACAACGGGCAGTCTGCCCTTGCATGTACCTACGGAGGAACTTATAATTTTACACATGCCACTTTTGCCAACTATTGGTCGGGTAATATCAGGAGTTTCCCTGCGGTGCTGGTGAATAATTTTCAATCGTCTAATGGTAACATTGCTTCAGGAGAATTGGTTGTGAACGATTTGATGGCTGCAAACTTTACAAATTGTATCATTGAGGGAAATCAAGGTATTGAATTCCTGCTTCAAAAGAATGATCAGGCCGCTTTCAACTTTAAATTTAAAAATAACTTGTTGCGTTTTTCAAATCAGGGAGGCAATATAAGCGATGATCCATTATACGATTTTGACAACATGGAGAACTATGAGGCTAATATTTTTAACGGACAGCCAGATTTTAAGGATGCCAATGAAAATGAATTCTTAATTGGTGATGCGTCTGATGCCAAGGCAAATGCAGATCCATCAGCTGCCCAGCAAATTCCTTTTGACCTTCTTGGGGTTAATCGCGTTGCATCACCTGATATGGGTGCTTACCAGCACATTATTTTTGAAGAATAAGCTACTGTCGTAGCTGTCATTCTTAAGGATCCCCCTTTGTGTATATCCACAAGTTTGCTGAGATCAGGCAAAGTTGTTTTTCCTGGTATAAAGAAGAAAGCACTAATAAAATGAAGGTGCTTAAAAATTTCATATTTTTGAGTTTTATTTTACCTATAAACAGCAAAAGCTAAACCTATATTAAATGAGCTCAAAGAGAATTCTGGTAACTGGTGCCAGCAGGGGAATAGGATTTGAACTGGTCAAACAGTTTTTAGAGAATGGTCATCAAGTCCTTGCCTTAAGCAGAAA
>JBFFLO010000134.1:0-6888 GCA_041554895.1 Lutimonas sp.
GAATAAGGCGGCAATAATTGGAGTAATCATTGCTGTGTAAAAACCGTAGACAGGCGGTAAGCCCGCGATAATGGCGAAGGCAACGGCCTGGGGGATGACAATTATTGTTCCTGTTAATCCAGCGATCAGATCATCCTTCCAAGACTTTTTTGCCAAGGGCAACCAGATCAAAAATGGAAAAATTCTTTGTAGCATTAACAAAAGTACTTGATTAAAAAAGCAATCTTAATCATATGATCATTCAATGATTTGAGACTTTCTCAAAACATTGAATGAATTAAAATATCATATTATATCTTTTGGAAGGATGCTTAAAATCAAGCCACTCCTTCTGATAGTTTTCTTATGGAACTCCTAAATGTTTTCCTCGTCAAAAAGTTTGATGAGCTCCGCACTTGATGGTCTTGGAGCACTTGCACTCACAATGTTGCCTTGTGGATCAACAAGAATAAAACGGGGAATTCCACTGATCTTGTAGTTTTGAACAAATTCTGACTTCCATCCTTTAGGAGCAAAAATTTGTACGCCTCCCAGTTCCTTTTCTGCAACCATTTTTTTCCAATCTTCATTAGCTTTTTCCCATGAACCACCATGAGTTCTGTCATCGTCTATGGATATACTTACAAAAGCAATATTTTTTCCGTGGTATTCTTTTTCAATCTTTTTTAAAGATGGAATTTCAGCTTTACATGGCCCGCACCAGGTCGCCCAAACATCAATATAAACATATTTCCCTTTAAGATCAGCAAGGGAAGTTTTCCCACCATTATAGTTTTCATAATCTACAAATAATGGAGAGGGAGCTCCTTTAGGCAGATCCCTTTTCATTGCCAGATCCGCATTGATATACCTTCTGTAGGAATCAAGCATAGGATCGATGCTTTTTAAACTGCTGTTTACGATGGACGAATCAATACTTTTATCGGAATTATAAAAAGTTGTAAGTTCATCTTTTATTGAAACAAATTTTTCTTCACGAGCTACAGAATCTAAAGTCATGAGCTGGTCCAGGTCAAGCAATCGTTCCTGCAATAAAGATTTTTCAGCCAGGAAATTGCTATGCTCAGCACCACTTCCAGTGTATTTAACCGTTTCATCAAACATTTTCGTATCCAAAGTCATGGTAAGATCAAATCCATTTTTCAAGAAGAGAGAAGTAGATTCACCTCCGTCGTAAAAAGAATATTCTCCCGTTTCTACTTTAAGGGTATCACTGAACGAACCATCCTCATTAACAGGAATTGTTTTCGAATAGGTTCGATTTCTAATGACGACAGAATCACTGTTCTTATCGGTTATATTTCCAGAAATCGAAACATAATCTATTGGCTCTTTTTTACAGGATGCTATGGCCAATGCAACCATGAAATAAGCAATTTTTCTCATTTTTATTTTTTAAATTTTAGTTTGAAGGCCAAATATAAAATTTATTCTACTTTTCAGGATCGTTTTTAACGTCTTTTATATAATAGGTTGATTCATCGGGCTTAAATGCTCTTTTGAACCATAGTGGTCTGCGAAGGCCCTCTGGACCGGGTGCCGGCCTGGTCATGGACAACCATTCCTTATACACCTCATGTGATTTATTGGTATCGACGAAAATATCACCATATCGATCATCTGCCCCAGGTTTTTCGATTCTTACTCTTTGATGCCAGGTATGCATACCACTGATCGGATCAGGATGAACTGCGTGGGTTATGTTTTGATGTACACCTCCGTCTTTCCAAAAGATCCGTTTTGAGTCTTTATCACTAGATTCAAAAGGTTTGATGCCTCTTTTGGTGCTCATTTTCCATTTTCCGGAAGCCATGTTTTCAATGTCAACAGTGTTGGTCGCCCATCGATTTCCAACGGAATCTTGTTCTCTTCTCCATCTTCCAATATGATGAGAACAAGCTACTACCCCCGGTTTCATAGATTGGGTTACCCATACCTTGTCAACAAAATACCCTATATCTGTATTCATTTTGACCAGATCTCCCGTTTTAAAATTCCATTTGGCAGCGTCTTCAGGATGCATCCAGATAGGGTTTCTATTGGAGATCTCAACAAGCCATTTAGCGTTTCCTGACCTGGAATGTATAAGGGTTGGCAGCCTAAAGGTAGGAACCAGTACATATTCGCCTTTAGATTTATCCAAGACCTCATTATGGATATGACTTTTGATATAAGTAGGTGTTGAATACTCTGGCCAGTTCCAGTCAACCATGGTTTGAGAATAGAATTCATTTTTTCTTGATGGGGTAGGAAAACCAACCATGGCTTGCCCGTTGATCATGACTCCAATATCTTTGCCGTTCTTTCTTATAACGCCATTTTTTTTGTCTGTCTCAGATCCCTTCAACTGTTCTTCGCTCAAAAGGTTTTCATTCTTTTTGTAAGACTCTCCTTTTTCAATTTCAAAAGCCCCGTATTTTGACATATATTCAAATTCTGATATGCCTTCTTTTTTGGCTGCTTCAGGTAAACCTTTGATTCTTTCAAATATATATTGGTAGTATTCTTCAATCGTGATTTTTTCTCCCGGACGTTTTGGCGATTCAAAGTGTTTGCGAATCCCCATACTGCCATCGGGGTCAATTCTCCAACTCAATTCAATCCAGAATTCATCTTCTTCCCATACTTCACCCGGATTTGCTTCATAGGTATATTCAACTGGTTTTCCGTTTCTTCTGGCGGCTTCCCTCAATACTGGTTGTCTGAATGCTACCCAGGTGCCTCCATGTGTCGCATATGAATTGATGTCGTGACGCTCAGGTGCGAGCCCCATAGGTAATACCAGGTCGGCAAAAAAGGCCGTTTCATTCCAGGTTGGGGTTAGGGCAGTGTGAAGGCCGAATTTTGATTCATCCATAAACATTTCCATCCAGGTAAAGCCGTCAGGATAGGTCCAGACCGGATTAAATACTCTTGAAAAGTAAACATCCATTTTTCCCCTGCCTTCCTTTAGGAAATGAGGTAATAACTGACTCATTTCAAAAAAGGCCAAAGGATATTCTTTTGGAAAATGTAATTCATTCCATTTTTTCTGTGGCTTTGGAGGATTTGGTACTTCAGGTTTAAATTTGTTCCAGGAGTTTGGAGATGTCCCTCCCTTGGCACCTACGGCACCGGTGAGTACCGTAAGAAAATGTAAACAACGGGCCACTGCCCAACCTCCAAGATTGGATGCTCCCGCGCTTCTCCAGTTATGGCTGGCAAATCGCTCACCTGCTTCACCAATTTTTACGGCAATTTCGCGGATCATATCGGCTTTTACGCCAGATTCCTTTTCTGCGAACTCAGGAGTGAATTCTTTGTATTCCTCCTTCATGGCTTCTATATAGTTTTCAAAAGTGACCTTTTTGTCAGGGTGTTTGGCTTCGAGGTATTCTTGCCAGTTTGTCCAGTTTTCAAGATAAGGCCTGTTATATAAGTTTTCTTGTAAGATGATCAGTGCCATGGCCAATAGAACAGCAGCTTCTGTTCCGGGATAAGAAGGCATCCAATAATCACTCATGGAAGCCGTATTGGATAGCCTGGGATCCATGGTGGCCAGTTTGGCTCCTTTCATTTTTCCTTCAATGATTCTTTGGGCATGTGGATTAAAATAATGTCCGGATTCCAAATGTGCCGAGATCAATAATATGAATTTAGCCTCAGCATGATCTGGTGAAGGCCTGTCATAGCCATACCAGATATTATAGCCAAATCTTGCTCCGGAGGAACAGATATTGGTATGAGAATTGTGGCCGTCGATACCCCAGGATGGCAATACCCAATTCATAAAGCCTTCATGACCGGGCCTTCCCACATGATAGGCTATCTCATTATGCCTGTCTTCTTTTAAGGCTTTTCTGATCCTGTCAGCAATGGTATCCAGTGCCTCGTCCCAGGAAATCCTTTCCCACTCACCGTCTCCGCGTTTCCCCTTGCGCTTAAGAGGAAATAAAATACGATCCGGATCAGTTACCTGGTTGATGGTAGCAGGTCCTTTGGCACAATTTCTGCCGCGACTGCCAGGATGATAAGGGTTGCCTTCAAACTTTTTGATCTCCCCCGAAGACTTATCAATAAAAGCAGTTAACCCACAAGCACTTTCGCAATTGAAACAGGTGGTTGGTACAATTTGATAATTCGTCTTCTTCTTTTTGGGCCATGCCTTGGGATCATATTCTATCCAGTTATTCCATTTTTCAGGAGGAGGAAAGTTTTCATACATTTCAGCAACTTCTTCATCACTAAAATGACGCATGTCAGAATCATGCTCCTGATAACCCTCTTTATGAAGATCAGGAATGAGGCCAATTTTCTCAGCCATTTTCTCTATAAAGGATGCTTTTTTATAGCCCATGTTTTTGTATTTAGATGTTTTAGACTCTTTTTAAAGTCTCTAAATTTTATCTTTTATCAGGCAAGGGGAATTCTTTGCGGAGCCTCTACCCAAATTTTTTCAGTTATATATATGCCAATAATGATCAAAACTCCCGCTCCGGCGATGCTCAAAGTGCCAGGAAAGAATTGGATCAGGATAAGAGGAAGGAGATTTCCTACAACTATAGTTCCGAACCAAAATAACTTCTGGTACCGTCCTTTAAGGATCATGGTAACTACTTTTTTAGCTGCTTTGGTAGGGTGGGTAATTGTCAATTCAGATACCAGGGTAAGAAGATTGACGACCAAAGAAATACTGATAATGGTTCCTAAAGTTTCCATCCAGCCTTCCGGCTTTAAAACAACTGCTAAAATTGAAAAAACTGCAGCTCCTGCAAGAACACTGTGAACAAGCATATGTAGGGGGAGTGTAGGACTTTGCCAAAAATCCCTTCCCTTGGCTTGTGCGAAAAGGAATGCAGTATAGATAGCAAGGATAATTCCAAAGAAACCCGTTAATCCCAAAAGCAAATTTTCAGGAATATCCCATTCAAAAAATGTTGCGGCTCCCCAAAGGGTCATCAAAAGCCCGAAAATGGAAATGGTATAACCTCCTTTTACAAGCCAGGAATTCCACTGTGGTCTTAGCAGTACGTTAAGAAATCTGTCGGGACGATCAAGGTCCATGACCAAAAACAGTCCGGTTAATCCTAAAAAGACCAATGATAATCCTACGGAAATTAGCTTAATTGTATTGGAAACTTCATACCCCAGGATTATCGCTAAAAGGGGCACCAAAAATGCACCTGCTGCGATGGCTTTTGTGGTCACATAGGCAGAAACTTCCCAACCCCATAGAATACCTTTGTCCGGAGTATCGTAGACCCTTCTGGCTTTGCCATTAAGGACGTCAATATAGTTAGGGTTTTCAGTTTCTTTTTGCTGATAAGCAGCTTGCAGCTCATTATCAATGCTCATTTGCAATAAATTTATATCGTCGTTGGAATGCATCAATTTTTCTGCTGCTTTCGCATAGTGCCCAACACCTCTGGCTTGAGAATTCCACAGTCCGGGACCTGATTTAGCGGTCGCATCAGGATCAATAGACTGATAGTCTCCATCAATATAGAACAAGTTCGGTTTTGTTCCTTTCTCTGGTTTTCTGACCATTACCTGCTCTCTTGCAAGCAACATGGCAATTTCTGTTTCGTGATTATCCATGTCTCCCGCAATAATGGCATGTTCAGGACATACATCCACACAGGCAGGTGCTCTTCCTACTTCAACCCTGTGGGCGCAATAGTTACATTTGGCCGCAGTATTATTATCAGGATCAATATAGAGTGCATCATAAGGACATGCCTGCATACAAGATTTGCAACCGATACAACGGTTATTGTCAAAATCGACAATACCGTCATCCCTGGTATATAAGGCTTCTACCGGGCAAATTTCAACACAAGGAGCATCCGTGCAATGGTTGCATCTCATGACCGAAAAAATCCTTCTGGTATTTGGAAAAACTCCTTTTTCAACTTGTTTTACGTAGGTTCTGTTGACCCCTACAGGTACGTCGTGTTCACTTTTGCAGGCTGTGGTACATGCATGACAACCGATACACTTTCTGTTGTCAATAATAAATCCATACTTCATATGCGAAATGGCTTCGTATTAATGAGAATTCCTAATTTAATCAGGCAATAAAGAAAACGCACCGGGATTTTATAAAGGTTTTCCAGGTACAGTCTACCAAATTTAATGAAATACCTGTTTCAGGCTGTAACATTAGTTACTTAAAGGTACGTATTGATATCAAATATTTTATACATTAATCATTAATTTTTTCCTCTGATGACTATTGGTTATTTTTGTTAAAACATCTCTATGAAAATTGAAGCACTTTTTTTTGGAATGTCCAGGGATTTGGCCGGTCAAAGCCCCATTATCTTTGAATTGGACGAGGGAGTGACCGTAAAAAAATTTCGGGAAATTTTAGTGAAAAACTACCCATTGTTTTCAGAATTGGATTCCTTTGCCATTGCCGTAAACGAGTCTTACGCTGAAGAGGAGTTATTATTATCGGATAAGGATACCGTGGCAATTATTCCACCTGTGAGCGGAGGCTAGATATTTATGGAAAACAAGATTTTTATTAAGTTAATTGAAGGTGAACTGTCTCTTGGAGAATGTTATGAATATGTTCAAGACGATAGCTGTGGGGGATTAGCTCTTTTTGTGGGCACGGTGAGAAACAATACAAAGGGAAAAGAGGTGTTAAAACTGCAATTTTCAGCCTATGAACCTATGGCTGTAAAAGAAATGAATCTAATAGCCTTAAAAGCCATTGACATGTTTGGTATTCATAAGATTGCGATTCACCACGCAGTCGGGAACCTTGGAATTGGCGAAGTTCCGGTGATCATTGCCGTTTCGTCTGCGCATAGGGAAGCTGCCTTTAAGGCTTGTCAATTTGCTATTGATACTTTAAAGGAGACCGTTCCAATATGGAAAAAAGAGTTTTTCGAGGATGGA
>JBFFLO010000135.1:0-6880 GCA_041554895.1 Lutimonas sp.
AGATTAGCTTTATAGGTATTAAATGAACCTCCCGAAAAGCCAAGTTCTCCGTAGGCATCTTCACGAATGCCATTTGTAGAAAGACTTAAACTTGCACCAAAAGCACCGGCTCCATTCGTAGAGGAGCCAACCCCTCTTTGTAACTGCATACTCTGAGTGGAGCTGGCAAAATCTGGCATATTCACCCAAAACACACCATGTGATTCACTGTCGTTTAAAGGAATCCCGTTAATCGTCACATTCACCCTGGAGGCATCACTACCCCTGACCCTGATTCCTGTATATCCAATGCCATTACCAGCATCAGAAGTAGTCACGACATTTGGTAAAAAATTCAATAAAATAGGTATATCCTGCCCCAGGTTCCTTGATTCAATCTCTTCCTTTGTAATGCTACTTCTTACAAACGGAGCTTTTTCATCTACCCTGGTTGCTTTTACCAAAACCTCTTCTAAATTAATGGTATCATTCAAAATACCTTTTTCCTGGGCATGACCTGTAAATGAAATGCACAACAATAAAATAACAGCAAAATGTTTCATTTTCTTTCCCTTATGGGATGTTTTAATTCATGAAAATCGAATTAAAGAGGTGGAATTCGAATCGAAATACTTAGATTTTCAATTATACTTGAAAACCTTATCCCTAAACAGCATTATCTGTTCCAGGTTCAATGGGTTTAATCTCAGCCTGTATGTGGCACCCCTAATAAGATTGTGACAAATGTAAACAACAATTTGGAATTAAAAAATCAAAACTTGATTATAAATCCAACTTGGGTTTTTGCCGCAGTGATTTCTTGAGGCCACGCTTTTTCTTGGCTTCCAGTCGTCTGGCTTTTTCCATTTTCCCCACCTTGGTTGGGATCCTTTTTTTATCTTCCGTCAAGGCATTTTCAAGCAATGACAGTAATCTGTTCACAACGATCTGCTTATTTTTATGCTGGCTTCTGCTCTCGTCACAAGTCAAACTAATTTGATTTTTTTTATTTAATCTAGATGAAAGCTTCTCCAATAATCCCGCCTTTTCCCTTTCAGAAAGGGCCTGTGAATTTTCAATATCAAATAATACGGCAACTTTGGAAGAAACTTTGTTCGCATGCTGTCCTCCAGGTCCACCAGACCTTACAGCGGAGAATCTAAGTTCCTTGTAAAGTAATTCAATATCCATTTTTACTGATCAAGAAGTGTTGTTTGATGTAAAGTTACAAACTCTTGGAATAGGAATTTAAATCGTCCCTTTTCTCCAATAATTTATCAATGGCCCTTATGGCAACAGACAATCGGTTTTTTATACTGCCGTTTAACTTAATGTAGGGCTTGTTATACTTAACAAGAGCTGCCTCAAAGGCTGTATACATTTCTTCTCTTTGTTCTGGTCTATCCCTAAGGTCATCTGCTTCCCAGGGGGTATCAATATTGGTCAACATGTACAAATCATATCTGTTTTTAAGGGCATACTTATCTAAATTAGGGTGTACAAACCCCCCGTAGTATTCCTCAGAATACACCTTGGTCTCTAATAAATCCGTATCGCAAATCAGCACCTTATCTGCCTTTAAAGCAAGCTTATTCTCAAGCGCCATTTGGCCTTTAGCGATAGGGATCAGATCGGCATCTTCACAGGTCTTTCTTTCATTGTTCCATTTCTCCTGTAAATACTCCCTGGCGTATTCGGGTACCCAAACTGTATTGTAGTGCTTGGCCAATAACTCTGACATCGTCGTTTTACCGGTGGATTCAGGCCCAAATAATACAATTTTAACCAAATTTACCGGTAATTGTTCAAGTGCTTTTTCCATGCTATATATCCATAAATTGCGATAAATGTAAATCCTAGATACTGAAAACTTGTAAAAGCCAGGCCTTTGTACAAATATAGGGGTACTGAAATGATATCTCCCAAAATCCAATAGATCCAGTTCTCAATTTTCCTTTTGGCCATTAGCCACATTCCAACAAAGAAAATAGCAGTGGTTATTGTATCAACATAAGCTGTCCAGTTATTCCATTTATCATTGTAATAATAAACTATAAATACAAAAACAATGGTCGCGAAAAAAATAAACACCGATTGCTTCTTTTCCTGTTCATTGGTTCTGCTTATCGGAGTAACATGTGATGCATCAATTTTTCTAGTCCAAATATACCAGCCATAAACACTCATGGCAAAGTAATAGGCATTGATCATCATATCACCCAACAGCCCCCATTTAAAGAGTAAATAGACAAAAATAGAAGTGCTGATCATTCCGGTTGGAAATACCAGAATCTTATTTTGTTTAGAGAACCAAACAGATAGGAAGCCAAAAATAACGGCAATGATTTCTAAAACAATATCCAGGGTTTGATAATCCTGATATTGTTCAAAAAGGTAATCAATAATCTGGTGCATGGTGGCTTCTGTCGTCAGTGACGATCTTTAATATAAAAACACAATTCTTCTCATTCAAAAGCGAGCTGTGTATATTTGAATTCACAAAGTTCATTACTTCTTGATATGGCCCGAATATTTGTGTGCTTAGGCCATTTTCCTCAACGTGAAAAGGTGATTCCCTCAAAGATCTGATAAAGGCTATCACAGGCTTTTCAAAATCTTTATGTAAAGGATACATGGATATATCAACAGATATGTTCATTTTTCATGAATTTAGAGAGAAAATTACTGTTTTCTTCGAAAGCTGTTCCAATGACAACAACGTCTGCACCATTTTTATAAGCTTCAAGTAGTTCGTTTCCAGTTCTGATACCACCTCCTACGATCAGCGGAATATTCAAATTCTTTGCCACCGATTTAATCACCGAAGGGTTCACAGGGTTTACTGCACCACTGCCAGCTTCCAAATAAATCAATTTATTTCCCATATACATTCCTGCAATGGCAGTTTGCGTTATTTTATCGATATTATCTGCTACAATGGGTCTTGTTTCACTGACTTTCTGAACAGCGGTCTCTTTTCCTCCGTCAATGAGTATATATCCGGTAGGTATTATTTCAAGATCTGTTTTTTGCAGGTGCGGAACCGCTTTGACTTGCTGATTGATCAAATACTCAGGGTTCCTGCCTGATATAAGCGATAAAAATAAGATGGCATCTGCATGTGTGGTGATCTGATGGTAATTTCCAGGGAATAATACGATGGGCAGCGTCGTTAGTTCCTTTATTTTTAAGACCAGCCGATCGGTTGCCTTTTCTTCAACACTACTCCCTCCAACAAAAATAAAATCCGCTGTTGAATTATTAATTTTAGCAATGGTTTGAACAATTTCTTCAAGATTTATCTTATCGGGATCCAAGAGAATGGCAAGAAGTTTTCTTTCCTCTTTCATAGCCGATAAAAAAAACTCATAAATCATTATTTCTGTAACTTACTTTACTCCCTAAACTCTTTTTCTGATAAAAATCGAAGCGCCTATCAGGATTTTACCAAGGCATACACCAGGGTGAACCCTTCCTTTATAAACTCAAACTTTATTTCGTATTCCTTTATCCAGTCGTCAAATATAACCCTTCCTGACGACCTGCCATCGGCAAACAAAAATGGATCGATCCCAATGTGATCATGAAAGCTTAAACCGCCATATGGATAGGTTTTATACATAGACTCCTTTGCCCCCCAAATGACCGTTAATTGCTTTACAAGATCTTCATCAGACAAAGAATCAACCTCAGTATTCACAAATCTGTGTTGAATATTAACTATTTTCTCCCTGTTTTTTTCAATATCCACCCCTGCTTCCAGGTCACTGATCAATACCGCGGCAAATTCAAAAGAATGTGTAATCGAAATATGTTTGTCATCATTTAAAAAGGGTCTCCCATATTCATTATAATAGAGGTTCTCATCCTCATAACCAGCATGTTTCAATAATTTTCTAACACTTAAAAAACCCTTTTGATGCAGTTGAGATTTCATACCAGACAATCTTGAAATACTGTTTTCAGTCAGGGTCAGCCCACTTCTCAAATCTTCGAATGTTTCCTCAATTTTCCATACATATATGGTTGTTCCCCCCTCGGCAGAAATGGTTTTGTAAATCGGCATACAATGTTTAATAGGTATTTCGTATTTTTGCAAACTCTAAACAAATATAAAAATTATGAGTTCAGAAACATCGACTTACGTAAAATATAAGGTTAAAGACATGAACCTTGCAGAATGGGGAAGAAAGGAAATTCATTTAGCTGAAGCTGAGATGCCAGGGTTAATGAGCCTTCGGGAAGAATATAAAAATCAAAAGCCACTAAAAGGTGCCAGGATTGCAGGTTGCCTGCATATGACCATTCAAACAGCAGTATTGATTGAGACACTGGTAGATTTGGGTGCCGAGGTAACCTGGAGCTCATGTAACATTTTTTCCACACAGGATCAGGCTGCCGCTGCCATCGCCAAAGCAGGAGTATCGGTATATGCCTGGAAAGGCCTTACTGAAGAAGAGTTTGACTGGTGTATAGAACAAACCCTTTTCTTTGGAGAAGACAGAAAACCATTAAATATGATTTTGGACGATGGAGGAGACCTGACTAATATGGTATTTGACAGATACCCTGAATTGGTTAAAGGGATCAAAGGCCTTTCTGAAGAAACCACAACAGGTGTGCACCGTCTCTATGAAAGAATGAAAGAAGGGACTTTGCCTATGCCTGCCATTAATGTCAACGATTCTGTTACCAAATCGAAATTTGACAATAAATATGGCTGTAGGGAAAGTGCCGTAGATGCAATTCGAAGAGCGACGGATACTATGATGGCCGGTAAAGTAGTTGTTGTTGCCGGATATGGTGACGTCGGAAAAGGAACTGCTGCATCTTTCAAGGGTACGGGAGCCAGAGTGATCGTAACTGAAATAGATCCGATTTGTGCTTTACAAGCGGCAATGGAAGGTTTCGAGGTCAAAAAAATGGACAATGTCATAGAGAAAGCAGATATCGTAATCACTACCACCGGAAATAAAGATATCATACAAGAGCGTCATTTCAAAGCTTTGAAAGACAAGGCTATTGTTTGTAATATTGGTCATTTTGACAATGAAATTGACATGGCCTGGCTGAACGCAAATTACGGGGACACAAAAATTGAGATCAAACCACAGGTTGATCAATACAATATTAACGGGAAGGAAATTATTGTCCTGGCTGAAGGAAGGTTAGTAAATCTTGGTTGTGCTACTGGTCATCCAAGTTTTGTAATGAGTAATTCATTTACCAATCAAACCCTGGCCCAATTAGAGCTTTGGAATAATGCTGATCAATATGAGAACAAGGTATATATGCTTCCTAAACATCTGGATGAAAAGGTAGCACGACTTCATCTGGAGAAAATTGGTGTTGAATTAGAAGAATTACGCCCTGAACAAGCCGATTATATTGGTGTTAAGGTAGAAGGGCCTTTTAAACCCGATTATTACAGGTACTAATGTGTTTTGACAGTAAATAAATAGAACTTCCAGGTAATAACTTGGAAGTTTTATTTATTTTTAACCCTATCTATTGTTAACTCTTTACCATATGAAAAACATTTTAGTCCCGATCGGAAGTAACGTTAACGCCTTAAATACTTTGCAATATGCTATTGATTTTGCGGAAGCAGTAGGAGCAAAACTTTATGTTGTTCATGTTTATAGCAGCCCTAAGATCAGCGGAAACGTCCTTAAGGTAGAACAAATAATGGAAAGAGATAGTAAGGAGATCCTTAAAGACCATTTAAAAAAGGTAGATAAAAAAAACGTAGAGATCATAACCAGTACGTTAAAAGGTTATTCTGTCATCGATACATTGAAGCAATTAAATAAACTTTTACATATTGACCTCATTATTGCTTCCACTAAAAATGAAGGGGCTGATGAACATATATTTTTAGGTAAAATAACCGGAAACATCATTAAGGATACTGACGTTCCGGTTCTTATAATCCCTGCTGAAACAAGCTTTAGACCCATAAAAAAGATTCTGATGACAATTAAATCAGGATCCATTAAATCAGTATCGACTTTAGATCTTTTGATCAAAATAAAAAATACCTTTTCGTCAACAATTAATCTTTTACAAGTAAAGACGCCAAAACTGGACGCTCAGGATCTTGAATTAAATAAAACACTTGAAGGCCTTATAAGCAAGCATATTCCTACAACCAATGCAACTGTTTATCAAGGTGTTCTTGAACATATTCGGGAAGAAGATCCTGATTTATTATGCGTGATTCGCAGGAAAAGAGGTTTTTTTAAAAAACTATGGGAAAATGACAGGGTGAAAAAAATTGATTTTGACAGTAATATTCCCTTGCTTGTTTTAAAAGGAATGCCGTAATTTGCGTTCTTGAAATTATCGGGGCTATAGCTCAGTTGGCTAGAGTGCTTGACTGGCAGTCAAGAGGTCCGGGGTTCGAATCCCCGTAGCTCCACGATCAAATAGAATCTGCAGGTGCAGATTCGAAACAAAAAAAGACGCCAAGTTCACTTGAGCGTCTTTTTTTGTAAGAAGATGTAAAATTGCTGCTAAGCAATTGGCAGATTCTATTTGCAGGATGTGATCAAAGGGGATCAGCGCAGTTAATCCTCACTCTCAACTATAACACATTGTATAAATTCTAGGCTCAAAGGGAGCTTTTTCTTTTTTGTTGTAAGGACCCCTTTGGGATCAACGCAGTTAATCCCTATACTTCACGAGTAATAAACTGATTTTTTCATACAAACTTGATTGGGACTTCATTTATTGGTAAATTCATACTTTATTACAAAGTCATTGAATACTTCTGAGCATATATCCGAGAAAAAGCCACCCTCCTTAAGTAAAGGTGTTTTCACAGATATAGCATATTTCTTTTTAAACAAACCTAAGGAAGATACATTTATCAAATTTGATTCATCTGAGGAACGCTTTG
>JBFFLO010000136.1:0-6784 GCA_041554895.1 Lutimonas sp.
GATTTTACAAAAAGGATCCGTTGAAAAAACCATTAGTTTAATCAGCTCAATTGCCTTATTTGCTATTGTCTGGGGTTTTCTTGGACAAATCATTGGATTAATTGGCGCTTTTGATGCCATTGAATCCTATGGAGAAGTATCGCCGGAGATGTTGGCCGGAGGTTTAAAGGTTGCTTTTCTGGCTCCTGTTTTTGGGATGTTTGATTTTCTTGTGGGAAGATTGGGGATCATTATCCTTACCTGGATCAGGAAAGACTGATATTTTAGCTTACTATAAGCCGATAAGGTGTTCATTTCCTGATCGAAATGAATACCTTTGTTTAAAATAAGAAAATTGAACAGGAAAATTAAATTGATCTGGGATTTTAGAGGTCCCGAGGCCCTTGAAATAGCGAAGCACCATGTTGTTCACCTGGAAGAATTTGCCGTAAAGGACGAACTTTTCTTTTACGAAGCCAATATTACACCAGTCAATGAACTATACTGCATTGCCTATATTACTGTTAAAGAGGCAGATATGATTAAGTATCGAGACGCTTTGATTCCTCATCGAGGTGAAGTAGCTAAATAAAAGGAAGAAATATTTTTTTTATCACTCTATCTATCGTACATTTGCGATAAACTATTAATTAGTAACATGAAAAGATCTGCCAGGGAGTTTGAATATTCAGAAGATACATTACAGTTGTCCAAATTCGCCAAGGCGCTTGGACATCCGGCACGTATTATCATACTAAAGCATTTAAGTAACCAGAGTTGCTGTTTTACAGGCGATTTACTTGAGGTACTGCCATTGGCGCAGTCAACCATATCGCAACATTTAAAGGAATTGAAGGATGCAGGGTTAATTGAAGGGGAGGTAAATCCACCAAAAGTGAGGTATTGTATAAATGAATCGAACTGGAAGGCAGCCGGGGAATTGTTTCAGACCCTGTTCAAAGAAGACTTTTCTAATATAAACTGTTGTTAAGTTGCAAAGTAAATTGTTACAAATAGATCGGATGAATGCGGATGACTGGCCCATGGTGGCCCAGATCTATCAGGAGGGCATAGAAACAGGAATAGCCACTTTTGAACAAAAGATTCCCCGATGGGAGCAATGGGATGAGCACCATATCAGATCCTGCAGGCTGGTAGCAAGATATGATAGTCACATTGTTGGTTGGGCTGCTTTATCGTCGGTATCCTCAAGGTGTGTTTATGGTGGAGTGGCAGAAATAAGTATCTATGTCACAGCTAATGCGAGAGGGAAAAAGATAGGGGAACAATTGTTAAGGAAGCTCATTGCTGAAAGCGAAAAGCAAGGTTACTGGACTTTACAGTCAGGTATTTTTCCTGAAAATGTAGCAAGTATTGGTTTGCATAAAAAGTGCGGCTTTCGAAAAATTGGTTACAGAGAAAGAATAGGCCGGCTAAACGGTATTTGGAAAGATAATATTCTCATGGAGAAAAGAAGTGAACAAACAGGTTAGGGTGCAAGCCCGAATAATTAAATCAAGTAAAATAGAAAATTATGAATGTAACTGAATTTATTGAAATCTTGGAGCAACATAAGAATAAGGAATTATTATTTTTTTACGCACAGGATAAATTGGTTGGAGCAAATTATCATTTAACAGAAGTTAAAAATGTGCAATTTGACACAACAGATTGTGGAGGCAAGACTAATTTTTGGGAGGAAACTCATTTCCAGTTATGGGAGAGCCCGAATGAACTCGAAAAAAGAACTTATATGACTACCAATAAGATCGCCTCGATAATCTCAAGAGTGGATGGCATCAAGCCCATAAAAAAAGAAACGGAATTAAAAATAGAATATGGCAATAAAGCATTTTCCACTTCAGTTATGCCGATAAAACATATTAAAATTGACGAGAAAAGGGTTTATGTCAATTTGTTTTCAGAAGCAACCAGATGTAAAGCCAAGGATGTTCGTAATATTCCTTTGGAGCAAGAACAAAAAGAAGGATGCAGTGCTACTTCAAATTGCTGTTAACATGTATAATATTCATATTATTTAAATTAATTTAGCCAAAAATTTAGCACATGAAGACCAGACTGAAATTGCTCGACAGGTATTTGACCCTATGGATATTTTTAGCCATGGCACTTGGGGTTTTACTGGGTGTATTGTTTCCTGGAACTGCCGTATTAAATGAGAAGTTGTCAGTGGGCACGACAAATATCCCTTTGGCCATAGGATTGATATTAATGATGTATCCTCCCCTGGCCAAAGTTGATTATAATTTGATTCCTTCTATTTTTAAGGATGCCAGGTTAATGAGGCTTTCACTGTTTTTAAACTGGATAGTCGGCCCGATCCTGATGTTTTTCCTTGCCCTTATATTTTTAAGGGATCATCCTGGTTATATGACAGGTGTCATTCTAATTGGTCTTGCACGATGCATTGCCATGGTGATCGTTTGGAACGATCTGGCAGGGGGAAGCAGAGAATACGGCGCCACTTTGATAGCCTTGAACAGTGTTTTTCAAGTATTTACGTATAGTTTCTATGCGTGGTTATTTATCACGGTTCTACCTCCTTATTTTGGGATACAAGGCTATGATGTGAATATTTCCATTTGGGAAGTTTCTCAAAGTGTTTTGATTTATCTTGGAATTCCTTTTGCCGCAGGGTTTTTATCCAGAAAATTCCTGGTCAGCACTAAAGGAATTGACTGGTACAATAGAAAGTTTATTCCATTTATTTCTCCCATAACGCTGATTGCGCTTTTGGCTACCATCGTCTTGATGTTCAGCCTAAAGGGTGACATGATCATGGAATTGCCATTAGACGTAGTGAGGATCGCGATTCCCCTGGTATTGTATTTTGCCATCATGTTCTTTATCAGTTTTTTTACAGCTTATAAAAAAGGGATAGATTATAAAAGAAATACTTCTGTCGCTTTCACTGCTACGGGGAACAATTTTGAATTGGCCATTGCGGTTGCGATAGCGGTGTTCGGAATTAATTCGCCTCAGGCCTTCACGGGCGTAATCGGGCCTTTAATCGAAGTTCCGGTATTGATCTTACTGGTGAATATTTCACTGAAACTGAAGAAGAAATATTACACAAAAAGCTAAAATTTCAACTCATCAAAAACATATGATTTAATAAAATTAACATGAAGAAAAGAATTCTTATTCTATGCACAGGCAACTCCTGTCGTAGTCAAATGGCTGAAGGGTTTTTAAAAGAATTTGACAAAGATCTTGAAGTTTTTTCCGCCGGAACTCACCCTTCTCATGAGGTACACCCTGTGGCAATTCAAGTGATGAAGGAAATAGGCATAGATCTAAGCGATTATGTTCCTGAAAACGTAGACAAATATCTTGGACAGTCCTTTGATTATGTAATCACGGTTTGCGGAAGTGCGAAAGAGACCTGCCCAACCTTTACAGGGGATGTAAAACATCATGTACATATTGGTTTTGAAGACCCTGCAGATGCTACCGGAACTATTGAAGAGGTTTTAACTGAATTCAGGACCATCAGGGACCAGATCAAAAGAGATTTTTATAAATTTTATAAGGAACAGATAAAGTAAAGAAAAGGGCATGATCATACCTTAAATGATCATGCCCTTTATATATTCTTTTAAAGGCCCAATTCCTTAAGGAAAGCCTCATTATTGGGATCTCTTCCCAAAAACTCCTTAACCAGACCTAATTCATCCCTGGAACTGCCGGAGGCCAAAATAATATCCCTGTACCTGATACCTGTTGCTGTATCCAAAATTCCGTTGGCATCAAATACCGAAAACATATCCTGAGCATAAACTTTGGACCAAAGATATCCGTAGTAACTCGCTCCATAGCCGTTCAAATGACCAAAGGCGGTATGAAAATGAGTCCCTTCCACATATTTGACCAAGCTTATGTCAGATTGAACTTCTTTAAGCACTTCCGTGGTCGTTTTAGCCCCATTGGGATCATAGTTGTCATGAAGGGTCATATCAAAAGTACCAAGAAATACCTGCCCTGAAGCTGCCATTCCCGATCCAACATTTTTAGCTGCCAACATTTTATCAAATAAAGCTTTAGGCAATACTTCTCTTGTTTCATAATGTTTGGCAAATAATTTAAGGGCATCATAATTCCATGTCCAGTTTTCGAAGATCTGTGAAGGAGCTTCAACAAAATCCCTGGATACATTAGTGCCAGACTGCGACATAAGTTCAGCGGTAGTTGACATGTGATGTAATACATGGCCAAACTCATGAAAAAAGGTATTCACCTGGCTATGACTCATTAATGAGGGCTTTTCATCAGTAGGTTTTGGGAAATTACAAACCAAACTTGCTGTAGGGATTTTATATCCTTCAGGAGTCATTTTACCATTTCTAAGTGGGAAGCAGGCAGCATGGCCGTATTTATTATCCCTTGGGAAAAGGTCAAGATAAAACCTGCCTTTCAATTTCTCGTCCTGGTATACTTCAAACATCCTTACTTCTTCATTCCAAACGGAAGGGTCTTTTACTTCGCGGTATTCGAAATCAAATAGTGTTTGTGTAATTGAGAACAAGCCTTCCAATACGTCATCCAAAGCAAAGTATTGCTTTACTTCTTCCCCGTCGAGCTGGTATTTTTCCTTTTTCAGGATATTTGAATAATAGGAAGTCTCCCATGCATTGATAACTTCTGCATCGTTTTCCCTGGATCTTTTTATTTCCAGTAATTCATCGTAATCTTTTTGGGATTTTTCTTTTAGGGCATCTTTTAACGAAGTTTCAAATTCCCATACTGTTTCAGGTGTTTTCGCCATTCTGCCTTGCAACCTGTATGATGCGTATGAATCATGGCCCAATAATTCAGCCATTTCAAGCCGCTTTTTTAATAAATTTTGCAATACGTCAATATTGTCAGGGAAAGCCCTGTTGTTATATTTCATAGTAAGCTCCTTCCTTGCGGCTTCCGAGTTGCTGAGCCTGAAAAAAGGACGGACAGAGGGATAACTCATATCCACCTTATAAGTGCCGTCTTCTTGAATGCGTGCCTTTTTATAATCTTCTGGTAAGCCATCAATTTCTGTTTCTGAAACTAAAAGGTGGTCTTTGAAGGTGCTAATATTTTCATTGAACTTATTGCCAAAAACAGAGATCTCATCATTGATATCTTTCAATTTTTCCCTTTTTTCAGGTGACAATGCGAAACCATTTCTTTCATATTCGTCTATGGTTTCCTTGACAAATTTAGCCTTGTAACCCTGAAGTGATTTTGCAGCTTCACTATCTGAATATTTCTTTGCTGCCTTATACAGATCTTCGTTTAAACTGATTTTATTCCAGTATTGACCAAGAGTTACCCTGGCTTCCAAAGCCGTGTTTCTGATTAATGAATCAGTATGGGTGCTTGATAAGAGGTAGATTACTGCATAAACATCCGACAGGTTTGCTGACAAATCATCTATGGCTCTGAAAGTATTCTCAAATGTTCTTTGACCATCTGCTAATTGAATGATCTGATTCATGGATTCATCAGTTTCATTTTGCACAGATGCTGTGGCTTTTGCAATATCGTCAGCAGTGATGGCTGCAAAGTTTATCGGCTCATTGAAAGCATTGTAAATAGGGTTTGGGTTGTCGCTCTTCGGCTGAAAAGACAAAACAAGCCCCGTCAACAGCAATAAGATTAGTTTTTTCATAAAAAGAAGGGTTAAGTATAGATTCCTAGTTCCTTCAAATATAATATATTTACTTATTTTGAAGGGGGTTTGGATTCCATAATATTATTCGAGTAAAGTGCTCATTACTGCTTGGCAATGGAACTAGCCGCAATAAAACCTCCCGTCCATGCATTTTGAAAATTAAATCCACCGGTCAGACCATCAATATTGAGCACTTCACCGGCAAAAAACAAGTTTGGGTGCAGCTTGGAGTTAAATTGTTTAAAATTCACCTCTTTCAGGTCAACACCACCAGCAGAAACAAACTCTTCCTTAAAAGTAGTTTTCCCATGCGACTTGAATATGGTATGCGTAAGTTGTTCACTTAACCGCTCAAGTTGCTTATTCGATATATCTGACCAGTTTAAATTCGATTCAAGGCCGGCAGATAGGATAAACTTGGCCCATAATCTTTTAGGGATCTCTTCATAAGGAGATTTAAGCAAAATATTTTTTTTGGGAGCATGACTCTTATATTGTTTGAGTTGCTCCAATGCATCAGAAAAAGAAGTATTTAGCCAATTAACAACTACTGAAAAATGATAATTTAGTTCAGCCAATTCAATAGCAGCCAGGGATGAAAGTTTTAAAACTGCAGGGCCACTCAGGCCCCAATGGGTAATAAGCAAAGGGCCAATGCTTTCAAAATTCCCTTTCTCAATAGCAACCATTGCGTTTGGAACTGAAATCCCCGGAATATCATCAAGGATGGGATCCTTTATATTAAAGGTGAACAAGGAAGGAACGGGTTTTATGATATGATGACCTAAACCTTTGATAATATCCCACATGTTGGCATTGCCACCTGTTGTGATCAGAAGTTTATCGGCAATAAAACCGGAACTCTTTGTCTCTACCAGGAATTGATCGTTGGTTTTTTGAATCCTGATGACATTTTGATTGTAAAGCACCTTTACCCCGGCTTTTTGGGCACTGGAAATAAAACAATCGATAATGGTCTGAGAGCTGTTCGATTCAGGGAACATTCTCAGATCATCTTCTATTTTAAGCGGGATGCCTCTCTGCTCAAACCATTCTATTGTATCTCCTGTCATAAATCTGTGAAACGGCCCCAAAAGCTCTTTGTGGCCCCTTGGATAGAATCCGACAAGTTCTTTA
>JBFFLO010000137.1:0-6754 GCA_041554895.1 Lutimonas sp.
TCAATAGATGGAAAGCTTACCAACAACAAGATCAGGCCAAATGAATTTCTAAACGCCTACAAAGCCGGAGACACCGTCAAAGTCGTATTCAACAGGTTTGAAAATCAACATGAAGCGGAAATAACCTTTGTTCGGGACCCTACTTTTAAGACCTCTTTGATGAAAGAAACTTCAAAAGATGTTCGGCAAAGGCAAAATTCCTGGTTAAAATAAATTGTCAGACTTTAGAAACAGAGTGGTTGTTTTTATGGACCACTCCGGGGATTTTAAGAATTTTGATTAGGGAAGAAATATTTTTATCCACAAGTTCTCCCATCAGAAATAAGGACGTAGCCGGGAATAGACCAATTCTGCCTCATTATCTTTCCTTCGACTTACTTTAGCTTCAGGAGGAGCAGAATTAAGTTGCTTCAAAACCTGTCCGATTATTGGGTAACAAAATTGATTATTGTCTATATTTGGTATCATCAATCCTAAGAGTTCAATCCATGACGGAAAAATCAAAAATGCTATCGGGAGAATTGTATAATCCGAATGATCCGGTTTTGGTAGCAGAAAGACATCGTGCACGTCTTCTTTTTCAAAAGATCAACCAGCTCGACGATGACAGTAAAAAGGAGAGAAAAATCCTTCTTTATGAATTGCTTGAGCATGCCGGTAAAGGACTTTGGGTAGAGCCACCATTTTACTGTGATTATGGTTATAATATATATACGGGAAAGAATGTTTTCTTTAACTTCAACTGTGTAATCCTGGATGTGATGAAGGTTCAGATAGGCGACCATGTGCTTGTTGGTCCTGATGTTCAAATTTACACTGCTACGCATCCTTTGGATGCCAAAACAAGGAATTCCTGGCTTGAATATGCTAAACCTGTTACCATTGGGAATGATGTTTGGATTGGTGGGGGTGCTATTATTTATCCGGGAGTCAATATAGGGAACGGGGCCGTAATCGCAGCAGGAGCAGTTGTTACCAAATCAGTTCCTGATCATGTTGTTGTTGGAGGCAATCCTGCAAAGATCTTAAAGGAAATAGACAATTCATAAAATTAAATCGATAACCCTTAGCTTACCATTCTAAGGCTAAAATGATTCCATATAATCGTGAAAACTGATAACATAACAAAAAAAATCATACAATTCAGATGGCCGATCATCATTGCTGTGATCTTGGGTACTGCTTTTTTTGCATTCCAAACTACCAAACTCACCATAGATGCTGATGTTTTGAGTTCCTTGCCAGATGATGACAAACATGCCTTAATGCTGAAAAAGATCGGTCAGAATTTTGGGGGAAACAGAATGGGGATCGTGATACTGGAAACCGATAATATTTATCAGACATCAGTTATCGAGCATATTGGAGCCTTAACAGATACGATAGGCAAAATTGACGGTATATCTTCTGTATCCAGCATAAGCAATATTATCAATATCAAAGGAAGTGAATTCGGTATAGAAATAGGCAGGCTGGTCGATGAATATGACTTACCAAAAAACAAAGAAGATTTTAATGAGCTTCGCAGCAATATAGCCGCCAACGAAATGTACAAAGGGTCGATCGTTTCAGAAGATGAAACCTCCTGTTTGGTGGTTTTCACATTGGATGATGGCGCCAATGTAAATGAGGTGGCAAGAACCGTGCTCAACAAAACCAAGGCATTACAACTTCCCGAAAAGCTGTATTATATTGGATCACCCATGCTCATTACCTATATCGCTGAACTCATGAAAAATGATCTGGTTATGCTGCTTCCCATAGCCTTTCTTTTGATCGCCTTTATTCTTTTTATGAGTTTCAGATCGGTCAGAGGAGTTGTACTCCCGCTGCTGTCAGCTGTTATTGCCATCGTTTGGTCTTTGGGCACCATGGCCCTATTGGGGTATTCGATGTCGATGATCTCGAATAATATCCCAATTATTTTACTCGCCATTGGAAGTGCATATACCATCCATGTGGTCAACAGGGTAAATCAGTTGGAAAAATCAAAAGATACTGATCCTATACGGTCAGCTCTAAACTATGTCATGATCCCTGTAATCCTTGCCGCGATCACAACAGTGATTGGTTTTATATCGTTCGTATTTGGAGCCTATCTCGACATGATCGTTGATTTTGGTATTTTCACCGCATTAGGCACTTTCATTGCCTGCCTGATGGCCCTGTTTTTTGTTCCGGCCATCCTGGCCAGTCTTCCAAGATCATCAAACAGGCCAAAGGCGAGAAAAGTCGGAAATCCCTTCCTGGAAAAAAGATTGCTGCTTCCTCTTAAACATGTCTTGTTTAAGCGCCCGAAAATGATTCTTTTATTTTGGGTACTGGCAATTGCGGTCAGCCTGACCGGCATCATGTCTATCGAAAGACGTGTCGACATTCAGGAATATTTTAAGAAAGGTAATCCAACGAGGGAAGCCGAAAGGATCATGGTTGAAAAATTCGGTGGGACCAAACCTGTATTTGTTCATTTTAAAGGAAATATGCAGGACCCGGAGCTGCTTAGAACCATGATGGCAACCAGTGTTTACATGGAACAGAGTCCGGATATCTATACCTCTATGTCAGTAGCCAAGCTGATCTCTGAAATTAATCTTGCGATCACGGGGAATCGGGAAGTGCCCGAGGACCAGGCTATGGTTGAACAGCTATGGTTCTTGCTCGATGGTAATGAAATTATGCAGCGCTTTGTAAATGAAGACCTTACTGAGGGTATTATTATTTCAAAATTCAAATCACCCGATAACAAAGCAAAAATAAATTTTGCCGAATATATGGAAGACTTTATCAGGGAGAATTCCCGGGAAGATTGCCAAATTGAAATAACAGGCATGCCTTTTGTTGATATTACAATGGATAGAAGCTTGATCAATAGTCAATTAGGCAGCATCTCTATTGCCATTATATTTGTGATCATTATCGTTGGCCTGATGCTAAGATCGCTGATAAATGGTTTATATGCTTCCATTCCCATTATTGCCGCTATCATTATCCTGTTCGGGGTTATGGGTCTTACAGGGATTTCGTTGAATATAGCAACGGTCCTTGTTGCAAGTGTGGCGCTCGGCATAGGAATCGATTACTCGATACATATCATATCCCATTTCAATGAGATCTATACCAAAACAGGATTGCTGGAAAAATCGATTAACGATACCTTAATGATCAGTGGAAATGCTATAATCATTAATGTGATCTCGGTTTCTGCAGGCTTTTTAGTACTCGTTTTCTCAGAGATGGTCCCATTGCAGTATTTTGGCATACTCATTGCAATTAGTATGATAAGTTCCAGCCTGGGTGCTTTAACGCTACTTCCGGCAATACTCATCATCATTAATAAAAACAAAAAATCAAGCTCCCCATCCATATGAACAAATTAAAAATCATCCTTGCAGGATTCCTTTTTCTGGTATTGGCAATTCCATCATTTGCCCAAAGCGCTGCTTCCTTACTGCAGGGTATGGACGCATTAATGTCTGCTCCTAAAGATAAAGAGGCCGTCGTAAAAATGGTCTTAAAAGACAAGTCCGAAAAGGAAAAAGTGAGAGAGGCTATCATGAAACAGAAAGGTCAATACCATAAGATATACCGGTATACTTTTCCTGAAAAACAGGTGGGAACGGCAACCCTTTCGCTGCCAGATGATATCATATGGTTGTATATGCCGGCTTTTAATAAGGCTATAAAAGTGACCTTGCTCAGTAAAAGTCAAGCTTTTACCGGTACTGATTTTTCTTATGAAGACATGAGTGGTACTTCCTTTAGTGAGAGGTTTACGCCCAGGATCCTTCCTTCTTCAGATGATCAGATTTATCAGCTCGAACTAATGCCCAAATCAATGAAGTCAAGGTATTCAAAAATCATTGTCTATCTTGACAAAACCCATCTATATCCAGTGAAAATGGAGTATTTTGATAAGGACAAGGCTTATTTTAAATATGCTACCTATAGCTATAAAAAACAAGGTAACTACTGGTATGCCGAGAAGGTGATCATGACAGATATCAGTAAGAACCACTCTACTGAAATCTATATCACTCAAATCAAATTTGACCAGGGCTTGGATGATGCGGAGTTTACAGTTGAAAACTTACAGCCCGAACAATAGGTATTTCAATCATTTAAGAAATCATAGGTTTTTCCGTGGTATTTCTTTTTTTGAATGATGTTCCTGAGCCCAAGCATGGTCTCATACGGTGAATCTGTCACGAACATATTTGCCAGCCAAGCTTTAATAGAACCTCCTGGATCGATCTGCATCTGAAAAACAACTTCCATTTTGCTGTCTGAAACTGCTTTGATCTGCCAATACCCATATCCATCCATCCTTACATAATCTTCATTCATTTCAAAGTCTTGTTCAAGTATTTCTATGTCTACCAGTAAAACTTTGGATTCTTTGTTCCAGTTAATTTGATTTAAATATATGCCATCTCTGTCTTTATAAGGCCATGGTGCCTTTGCCACGGCATAATATGTCTGACTCATGTCGTTGGGCCTGTTTATCAATTTTGACTCTTTGATGTTATATCCCCATTCAGTAAGCCCCTTCACATCATACAATACAGCAAGAAATTGATTCACCTCTGCCTCAATTTGCATAATGGCTTTAAACTCCTTGAATGACGAAACTGTATTGGTTCTGGTAAAAACCTGGATTCCCATTTTATCCTTGATGAGTTTCCATGGTTCCTGACCGAAGGCCTGAAACTGCAACATGAATAAAAAACATACGCTTAGAAAAAGTCTACTTCGTCCCATTAGCTTCTATTTCAATATGGTTTGGAATTCCATATCCCCATTCCTTCATGGCAAATCCCCATTCATTTTGGATCTTTTCCATCAAAGCTTCGGTCATATGGTGTTTATTTTTCTGATAACTCTGCATTTTATTCAAATAAGCTTCAAAATAAGGCTGGCTTATATCATGGCCTGAAAGGTGAAGGTCCTTGTAAATATTTCTTATGCATACCTTGGGGTCGCTCTCCAGAGTTTCGAAGGGAACCTCTGCCAGCTGACCCTTGGGAATCAAGTCTCGCTGCATAAGGTAATCTTTCATTAAATTTTTATACAATTCAAATATATCATCTTTTAAAACCGATGCCTCAATGCTTTGAAGTTGCAAATGAGGAAGCATCTTATCAAAAAAATTACGGGTTGATAAATAGACCTCCACAGGGTTCCTGTGGATATGAATAAACCTGGCATTAGGAAACATTTCCAGCAATACTTTTATTCGCGCTGTATTCGATGGATTCTTTGAAAGGAACCTATCTCCTCCCGTATTTTTCAATGCTTTAGCTATCAGGAGCCTATAGTCTTTCTTCCAGGAATCAATTACAGCTGCATCCAAACCTGTAAATCGGACGAATTGCTCGTAGAACTTGTTTAATGATCTTGGAAACATCCAGAAATAATAGAAGCTTACCGGTGTTTTATCTCCCAAGGCAAATTCTTCCTCCTGAGGCAGCCTTGTACCAAGTACCACATTATCTCCCTTTCTGGTTCCGGGAATTAGAATTCTTGCAAACCCCTCGAATAGTAATCTGCCTGCTTTGTTAAATAAGGTATCAGGGAAAACACTTTGATAAGTTGTTATATAAGCCATTTGAGGGTCCTGGCATAGAATATTATGTAAATGCGTGGTGCCACTTCGCCAATGACCAATAATAAAAATAGGATCCTTTTCTATCTCAGCCCGACTATACTTTTTATTGATAAACAATTTCTCATAGGTCCTGAAGGGCCAATTGATCAAATTGATCAGAAGGGTCACCATGGCACGGGTCATAAACTTAAATGAAACCATGTGATTGCCAAAAAGATAACGCAGCACCCTGAAAGAATATCCCACAGCCGGCGGTAAAAGAAATCCTTTTTTTTGGTCTTTCCCCATGAATCTTATTTTAGTTTCTTTTAAAAAATAGTGGGTTGCAATACATAAATGCAATTTTATGTTTTTGAAAACAGCTATCTAAAAATAGGTATTAATAATCAAATAGGGCATCCAACAGTTATAAATTACCGTTAACATACTCATTCATTTTTAGGAAGAAAACAGGTTATTTCTTGATCAGCTTTTTGGTTACAAAAAATTGATTTGAATGGATCTTAATCATATAAATACCTGAATTAAGATCTCTCAGGTCAATTCGCAGAAGATTTACGCTGACGTCTTTAACCAGACCTCCAACCAAACTATATACCTGAACTCTGGTTATGGGTAAGTTGGAACGTATCGTTAAATAATTTTCAACAGGATTGGGATACATGCTTACTGCATCGTTCAAGGCAAAATTATCCTTAATACCTGCCTTATCGTCTTTATTAGCCTGAGACTGGGCCGAAAGTGCCGTAGTTCCTGCCAACATAAAAAACAAAAATAGTAGCGCGTATTTTTTCATCATATATCTGCCATTTCTAAGTCATTTGCAAAAATACTGATATTGTAAACGAGAATCAAAATCCCCGCAAGGAATTTATCAACCATTAAAAAAAAATGTGCTTTTTGGATTGTTAATAAAACCCCAATCCTACTTACAGGATGAAATTATAAAATTCTGCAGGAAATATGCTATATTTTTTGTTAAGTTTTGACTTAAAATCAGTTTGGGCCACTGCGACAAAAGGGCAAGTTGAAAAAAAAAGAGCCTTATAAGGCTCTTTTTTTATATTTATACGAAAGAAACAATATTGTTATCAAGTGCAAATGGTTAAGTCACCAAGGTTATCATTGGTTCGTTGCAAAACAAATTGA
>JBFFLO010000138.1:0-6754 GCA_041554895.1 Lutimonas sp.
CGGTTCTTCAAATGAGATTTTTCTAGTGGAAAATGGGTATTCTGACTCATCGAAAACAGTGACACTTGATCTTGAGCCCGTAAACGGCAAGGTTGAAACTGCTTTCAACAATATTTATGAAAGCAATTATGACGTAGCTTCTATGGATGCTTTATTGAATGCAAGTGAGCCAGAAAGAAGACCAAAGGGTATAATTATCTGGGAATAGATATTATCCACAATAAAAACAGATTTAAAACGTTTGTTTAATAAACTGGTAAAGGATCCGAAAAATTAGTTTTTTTCGGATTTTTTTTAACCCTGTTTTTAAGAAATGTTTTCATCTATGGAAAAAAAGATTACAGTTCATATTGCTGATGACCATCAAATTTTGATTGATGGCGTTAAAGCAGTGCTCAATTTGGAGCCAAATATTGAGGTCATAGGATTTTCATTAAACGGAAATGAGGTCATAACCTGGTATGAAGAAAACAATTCAGATGTTTTGGTATTGGATATCAATATGCCTGAATTAGATGGTATTGAAGTACTGAAAAAGCTTAAAAACGCTAAAAACCGACCTGAAATTATAGTCTTGTCGAGTTATGATGATGTTAAACTTGTCAAGGAAGTTTTGCAGATGGGGGCAAAAGGATTTGTTCCTAAAAAATCTGCAGGGGAGCATATTGTAAACGCTGTATATAAGGTGTCGAATGGGAACCAGTATTTTACTGATGATATCAAAGAAAAAATGATGCAGACCCTTTTAAACGGCCAGGTTAAGAATGAAGGAAGCCAGGACGGGGTATTGATCAGTTCACTGACCAAAAGAGAAGTTCAGGTTCTAAAACTTGTCGCTCAGCAATACAGTACCCGGGAAATTGGTGATGAGCTGCATATTAGTGAAAGCACTGTTGAGACCCACCGCAAAAATTTAATGAAAAAAGTAAAAGTTAAAAATAGCGTCGGGTTAGCTATATTTGCTTTGAAAAATGAAGTGATTTAAATTGTGTTAACTTTCCTAAAAAACAATTACTCAAGGATTTTATTCCTGATTATATTTTGTATTCAAGGACAGTATTCTTTTGCTCAAAAAGGTGAAAACGAAGCTTCTTATATCAAGTATAAGTTAAGTCAGATCGATTCTTTAATTGAAATCAATGAGTATGATAGAGCCAAATCTATAATCAATAATACGCTTAATACGTTTTCTTTTAAAAGAAATTCAGAGGAACAGATTTCCTTTGAGTTTAGAATTGCCAAAAGTTACTACCAGCAGGGAGATAAAGAAAAAGCTATGGAATTGCTTTTGGTTGGTTTGGACAAATTGAAAAGTTCCCCATATTCTTCGTTAAATCTTGAATATGCTGACATGTTATCAAAAATATTTGCAGATTCTCAAAATTTTGAGAAGGCTATTTTTTATAATAAGATTGCTCTTCAAAAATCATATCTTATTAAGGATACAGTCGGTATTACCAAATCGCTTATCCGAATGGGAGGTTTCTATTATGCTAAAGATGAAGAGGATAGCGCAAAAATGTATTTTAGAAAAGTCACTTATATACCTGTAACCCCCAAAACAATCGTGAGGATTGCGAATGCCTATAATAATTTAGGGGTTATTGCCCAAAATAATGATAATTTTGATTTAGCAAAACACAGATTTCAGCAAGCCCTAGATCTAAAACTTAATCAAAATGATATAGTTGGTGTTTCTTCATTGAATGTTAATTTAGGAAATTTATATCATTTTGAGGGAGAGTACGACATAGCTATAAATAGATATTTAAATGCGTTTGAGCAAATAGAAAATGATACAACAAGTAGAGTACTGCATTTGAAAAGAATCATTTATGAGAATTTGTCGACTTCATATGATTCAATAAGAGATTATAAAAAAGCATACATATTTTTGAATAAATCCTATGATCTTAAATTTAAATTGACAAATGAGCAACTGGCTGAAAATATAGCTGAAGTAGAAGCCAGGTATAATTTAGCAGTTGAAGAGCAAAAAACCGAGGAAGAAAAGGGAAAAACATTTAGGGCTCAGGTCTTATTTGGCGGAATGGCTTTAATAACACTCATCTTTGTAGTTTTCGCCTTTATTTTCTACAATAATTATAAATTAAAGGAACAAAACCGACTTGAACAAATACATAGCAACCTGCAAACTAAGATCATTAATGCCACCATTGATGCCAAGGAAAAAGAGCGTAAATCTATTGCTGAGATTCTTCACGATAGCGTAAGTGCCCTGCTGTCATCTGCCAATTTGCATTTGCAGGCCTCCAAGACCCAATTGAATTCTCATGTTCCGATTGAAATTACCAAGGCCCAGGAAATTGTCAATGAGGCCTCTGTTAAGATCAGGGACCTTTCGCATGAACTGATCTCTTCAGTCTTGCTAAAATTTGGATTGGCTTTCGCTGTTCATGACCTATGTGAAAAATATTCCAATTCAGAAATTCAGTTTATCAGTGATGATAATGGCATCAAAAGATATAACCAGGAATTTGAGATAAAGATCTACAATATTATAGAAGAACTCATCAATAATATCCTTAAACACAGTGGAGCCAAAAATGCTTCTATAAACCTTATAGAAAGAAACGGAGAGAAGTTATTGATACAGATTATTGATGATGGGAAAGGTTTTGACCTAAAAACGGCAAGAAGAAAGGACGGTTTGGGCCTTAGCCATATTGAGGCAAGGATCAAAATCATGCAAGGGGTATTCAATATAAATTCTAAAAAAGGCGAAGGAACCAGTATTTTTATATCCGTTCCTATATTTAAACCTGAATTAGTGGAAGTCGTTTGACCTTATCTTTTCATCTCTATAATTTCCAGATTTGTAATATTGGTATTTTCAATTTCAAAGCGGAGCATCGTACGTACTTTATGAAATCCATGTTTACCTGCTGCTCCAGGATTCATATGCAATAATTTCAACTTTTTGTCATATTGAACCTTTAAGATATGAGAGTGACCTGAAATAAACAATTTAGGAGGGCGCAACAAGATGGATTCCTTAATTCTATGGTGATAACGGTATGGGTATCCTCCAATATGGGTTATCCAAACAGGTATATTTTCAACAATAAATTTATGATCTAAGGGAAATTCACTTCGAATGATTTTATCATCAATATTGCCATAAACCGCTCTTAAAATACTTACCTCTTTGATCCTATCAGTAACTTCCAGGTTTCCAATATCTCCGGCATGCCAAACTTCATCGGCATTTTTACAATAATTTATGATTTTTTCGTCAATATAGCCATGTGTATCTGATAAAAGTAATATTTTTTGCCCCAAATGCGTATTGATTTAATTAATTATCTTTGTTCGGCGTAAAATTAACGGTTTTTGAGATACTTTATCGAACTTTCTTATCACGGCAAACATTATTATGGATGGCAAAAACAAGCCAATGAAATTTCTGTTCAGGAAACCATTGAAAAGGCCCTTTCGTTATTGCTGAAAGAAGAGATTTCAGTCATTGGTTGTGGAAGAACCGATGCAGGAGTTCACGCCAGACAGTTCTTTTTACATTTTGATACTGAAAAGCAATTAGATAAAGAAAAGTTAAAGTATAAGTTAAATTCTTTTTTACCCGAGGATATTGGTATTTTTCAAGTCTTTAGGGTGAGAGACGAGGCTCATGCCAGGTTTAATGCTGTATCCAGGAGTTATCAATATAAGATTTCACTGGAGAAGAATGTTTTTGAAAATGACCTGAGTCTATATCTGTATCAAAAAGACCTGAATGTTGAGAAAATGAACGAAGCTGCTGCTTTGCTGCTGAAGTATACTGATTTTAAATGTTTTTCAAGAAGTAAAACAGATGTTAAAACTTACGATTGTAACATCACAGCAGCTTATTGGGAATTGGAGGGGCAGCATTTGGAATTTTTTATTACGGCAAACAGGTTTTTAAGAAATATGGTAAGAGCCATTGTTGGCACCCTGCTTGAAGTTGGGAGAGAAAGGATGACTCTTGAAGAATTCAAAAATGTCATTGAGTTACGCGACAGAGAGAAGGCTGGCGCTTCAGTAAAGGCGAAAGGATTATATTTGACAAGGGTTATGTACCCTGATAGTATTTTTATAGGTTAATTATGTCTAAAAAAAGGAACGATCATAAAAAAGTAGTGGGCAAGGTATATGACGTAAAACTCTTTACAAGACTAATGCGTTATGCCAAACATTACAAACTACAGTTCAATCTTTCTGTTATTGCCGTATTATCCGTTGCCCTTCTCGCAGCGGTCAGGCCGGTGCTGCTGAAGCGAATCATAGATGATTTTATCTTTAATAAAGATGCCGAGCAGCTGGTCTTGTTCACTAGTTTGATGTTGTTCGTACTGGTCATGGAAGTGATTTGCCAGTTTCTATTTATTTATTTTGCCAACTGGTTGGGCCAGAGCATCATCAGGGATATGCGAACGCAGCTCTTTAAGCATTTGCTGAATTTTAAAATGCAGTATTATAATAAGTCTGCCGTTGGAAAACTTGTCACAAGAGTAGTATCTGATATTGAGACCATTGCCAGTGTATTTGGTCAGGGATTGTTTATGATCATCAGTGATCTGCTAAAAATGTTTGTCATCGCCATGGTCATGCTATATATGAACTGGCAATTGGCTTTGATCGTTTTTGCCATTTTGCCGATATTGATTTTTGCCACCAAGATCTTTCAAAAGGCTATGAAGTCAGCATTTCAGGAAGTAAGAACAGAGGTGTCAAATTTAAATACATTTGTTCAGGAACGAATTACGGGGATGCGGATCATTCAGCTTTTTTCAAGGGAGAAAATCGAATATGAGAAATTCAAAAGTATCAATGATAAACACAAGAAAGCCTGGATAAGAACCGTCTGGTATAATTCAATATTCTTTCCCATTGCAGAAGTGCTTCCCTCCATCGCCATAGGACTAGTAGTTTGGTATGGAGGACTGAATGCTGCAACAAGTAATTCAGTCACTGCTGGTGAGATCATTAGTTTTATTATGATGAACAATATGTTGTTCAGGCCTTTAAGACAAATTGCAGATAAGTTCAATACCCTTCAAATGGGTATGGTCGCTGCCGAAAGAGTATTTAAGATCGTGGATGCGAACGAAAGTGAAAAGGACCAGGGACAAGTGGAGGTAGACACCTTTAAAGGAAAGGTCAGGTTTAAAGATGTCCATTTTAGTTATATTCCAAATGAGGAGGTTATCAAAGGAATATCCTTTGAGGTAGATCCTGGGGAAACTGTTGCAATAGTAGGCGCAACGGGAGCAGGAAAGTCGACTATCATTAATTTATTGAACCGCTTTTATGATATAAACAGTGGTTGTATTCAAATTGATGACATCGATATTAAAGAGTATAACCTGCATTCTCTGCGAGATCAAATTGCCGTGGTATTGCAGGATGTATTTTTGTTTTCAGATAGTATTTTTAACAACATCACGCTAAGAGATGATTCTATTTCACTTGAAGAAGTCCAGAAATCAGCCAAGGAAATTGGGATTCATGACTTTATCATGTCTTTACCTGGGGGATATGATTACAATGTGAAGGAAAGAGGAGTGATGTTATCGGTAGGGCAACGTCAATTGATTGCCTTTCTAAGGGCCTCAGTGAGCAAGCCGGGCATACTTATTTTAGATGAAGCCACTTCTTCGATCGATGCCCATTCTGAAAAACTCATTCAGGACGCTACCGAAAAAATCACCAAGAACCGCACCTCGATTATCATTGCACACAGGTTGGCTACGATTCAAAAGGCAGACAAGATCATTGTTATGGAAGGCGGAAAAATCGTGGAACAAGGCAGTCACTCGGAGCTCCTGGATAAAAAAGGCTATTATAGTAAATTGTATAATATTCAATTCGTTCAGAAACAAGCCAGTTAAGAGTTTCGATATTTAACCAAGGTCATCTTTTATGATCTCAGCCAACTCACTGAAATCCTCAAACAATATAAAGGCTCCGTTATTGACATAGGAAACCTGTCCGGATTCCTCAGATACGATAAGGGCCAAGGCATCTGTTCTGATGGTAATCCCAAGGCCAGCCCTGTGCCTCAATCCGAAATGAGCAGGTATATCAATGGTGTTTTCGATAGGAAGGATAACCCTGGTGGCCGTAATGAATTCATTTTCAATTACAACCGCGCCATCGTGAAGTGGGCTATTCTTATAGAAGATACTTTTTAAAATGGGTTTGTTCACTTTAATCTGCATTTCATCACCAGTCATTTTTACAAATTCAAGGCTGTTGTTTCTTTTGAGCACAATCAGCACTCCTGTGCGCAACTTTCCCATTTCTTCGCAAAAGCTTACGATTTCATCAATGTGATTGTTGGCTGCGATATCAGTCTTAAAGAACTTTAAATGTTTTAAAAACCCTTTTTTAGAGGCAATATTGGTCGATCCTACCATCAGGAGAAACTTTCTGATTTCCTGTTGAAACACGATGATAAGTGCAATAAAACCACCTCCCAGGAATTTGCCCAGAATGTCACTTAACAACTCCATCTCCAATGCCTGGGTCAGTTTCCAGATAAGATAAATAATAGCGATTCCAATAAAGATATTAATCGCGGCGGTACCGCGAATTAACCTAAAGATATAGAAGAGCAATACAGCGACCAGAACAATATCAAGAATGTCTAAAAAGCTGATGTTTAAAAAATTAAATTGATCCAATGCTGAGCTAGTTTTTGTAAATGTATGAATTATTTTACAGTATAAACATATTCATCAGAAGAGCAATC
>JBFFLO010000139.1:0-6720 GCA_041554895.1 Lutimonas sp.
CATGACCTATTTTGATGCTTGAACATAAAAAATAAAAATGGAAAGATTAAAAATAGCAATTCAAAAATCGGGAAGACTTAACGATGATTCCCTTAAGATCCTTAAAGAATGCGGTATTTCGATCAGTAATGGACTTGATCAGTTAAGGTCTACCGTATCGAATTTTCCAATGGAGATCCTTTATTTAAGAAATAGTGATATCCCGCAATACTTGATAGATGGAGTGGTGGATATCGCGATCATAGGTGAAAACCTGCTGGTTGAAAAAGATGAAGGAAGCATTGAGATATTGGAAAGGCTTTCGTTTTCAAAATGCCGTGTTTCTTTAGCGGTGCCAAAAACATTTCAATACAACAGTATCGAGGATCTCAATGGTAAAAAGATCGCTACTTCATATCCGAACACACTGAATTTATTCCTAAAGGAAAAGGGTGTGGAAGCCGAATTGCACCAAATATCTGGATCTGTGGAAATTGCACCAAATATTGGCTTGGCTGATGCTATTTGTGATATCGTAAGCAGCGGAAGTACTTTGTTTAAAAACAATTTAAAGGAAGTGGAAATCATCGCCAAATCGGAAGCGGTTTTGGCAGCGTCCCCTTTGATCAGTTCAGAGAAAAAAGAGACCCTTGACATGCTGCGCTTTAGATTGCAATCAGTGCTTAAGGCCCGAAATTACAAGTATATTTTGATGAACGTCCCCAATGAAAAGATCGAGGAGGTCATAACGATCTTACCCGGTATGCGAAGCCCGACAGTACTGCCTTTGGCAGACGAAGGCTGGAGCTCAATACACACGGTTATTGAAAAGAATAAATTCTGGGAAGTTATTGATGAATTACAGCAACTTGGCGCCGAAGGAATTCTCGTGGCTCCGATAGAGAAAATGGTCATTTAATTTTGGTATAATGAAAAAGATACTTGATCCTAAAAAAGAAACCTGGGCCGAGATATTAAAAAGGCCCACACAAAGCTACGCCGATATTGAACCTTTGGTGGCAAGTGTTTTTGATGAAGTTGCCAACAAAGGCGATCTGGCGGTCAAAAAATATATTCAAAAATTTGACAAGGCAAGTTTAACTGAACTTCAAGTAGAAGGCTCAGCCATTGAAATGGCAAAAGAATCTTTAAGTGAAGAACTTAAAAATGCCATTCAACTTGCCAAAAGGAATATTGAGGCTTTTCATGCCTCACAAAAAACCGAAACGGTAAAAATTGAATCCACAACGGGAGTGGTTTGCTGGCAGGAGAAGAGGGCCATAGAAAAAGTGGGCTTATATATTCCAGGAGGAACAGCTCCTTTGTTCTCAACTATTTTGATGCTGGCGGTGCCCGCGGCAATTGCGGGTTGTGAAGAAGTAGTAATGTGTACGCCTTCAGATCAGGACGGAAATGTGCATCCGGCAGTCTTGTATACGGCCGATCTTTGCGGCATTAAAAAGATGTATAAAGTCGGCGGCATACAGGCCATAGCCGCCATGACATTTGGAACCGAATCTATTCCTCAAGTCTACAAGATATTCGGGCCTGGTAATCAGTTTGTGACGGTAGCCAAGCAAATGGCTATGAAATTTGGTACAGGAATCGATCTGCCGGCAGGCCCAAGTGAATTACTGGTCTATGCGGATGATAGCGCAACGGCGAGCTTTATGGCGGCCGATCTGCTTTCCCAGGCAGAGCACGGAACAGACAGCCAGGTGATATTGGTTTGCAGGTCAATGAAGAAATTAGAAGAGATCGAGTCGGAGGTTTCCTTGCAATTAGCAGATCTCCCAAGAAAGGATATAGCCTCCAAGGCTATTGAAAATTCAAAGCTGATCTTTTGCAGTTCTGAAGAAATGGCCATTGATCTGATCAATGCCTATGCTCCGGAGCACCTGATCATCAGTACTTCAGATGCCGGGGAAGTACTGGGTAAAATAAAAAATGCAGGTTCGGTATTTGTTGGTGACTATACCCCTGAAAGCGCTGGTGATTATGCTTCAGGTACCAATCATACCTTACCCACAAACGGTTTTGCCAAAAATTACAGTGGCGTAAACCTTGATGCTTTTCAAAAAACGGTAAGTTTTCAGGAAATCTCCAAGGAAGGTTTGACGCAAATTGGCAGGGCCATTGAATTGATGGCAGATGCTGAAGGGCTTTATGCACATCAGAATGCAGTCAGTTTGAGACTGGCTGAGATAAATAAGGAACTTAAGAGCTAAGCTTATGTCCAGAGAAAAGATACATATACGGCAAATGGCCAGGCCTTGCATAAGAGACTTAATGCCTTATGCTTCAGCAAAGGATGAGTTTAAAGATTTTGATCAGGAGATGATCTATCTTGACGCCAATGAAAACCCCTACGAAAACGGATTAAACCGCTATCCTGACCCGCATCAGCTGGCATTAAAGGAAAAAATTTCTGAGATCAAAAAAGTTGCTGTGGCCAATATATTGCTGGGTAATGGAAGCGATGAAATTCTCGATATGATCTTCAGGGTATTTTTTGAACCTGGAAAAGACAATATTATTATCAATACGCCAACCTTTGGTATGTTCAAGGTGCTTTCAAATATAAATAACATACGGTATAAAGAGGTTTCCCTGACCCCTGATTTTCAGTTGGATGTTCCTGCAGTAAAGGATGCCTTGGATCAGCATACCAAGGCGGTATTTATTTGTTCGCCCAATAACCCTACGGGCAACCTTATGGATGAAAAGGCGATAAAGGCTTTGCTGGAATTGGGTATATTGGTGGTCGTAGATGAAGCCTATATTGATTTTTCAGGAGCTCAAAGCTGGAACCAACAGTTAGGGAATTACAATAATTTGATCGTTACCCAGACGTTTTCAAAGGCCTATGGTCTTGCCGGAATAAGACTTGGTGTCTGTTATGCCGATGCCGGTATTATTGATTTGCTGAAAAAAGTAAAAATGCCTTACAATGTAAATGTATTGACACAGCGTACAGCCTTGAAGTATCTGGAAAATGAAAAGGTCACCGAGCAGGAGGTTCTTGAAATCATTAGCAGTAGAAATAAACTAAGCAAAGAACTACAGTCTATCGGATTTATCGAAAAAATCTATCATTCGGATAGTAATTTTTTATTGGTAAAGGTGGATAATGCAGATGTCAGGTATAAAGAATTGATAGACAGAGATCTGGTGATCAGAAACCGGAGCAAAGAACCCTTATGTGAAAATTGTCTTCGAATCACTGTTGGAACGCCTAAAGAGAACAAAATATTATTGAAGCGCCTGCAATACCAGGATGCTAAAAAAAACGAAAGCTCATGAAAAGAGTCTTATTTATCGATAGAGACGGTACGATGATCAGAGAACCGGAAGATGAACAAATTGACAGTTTTGAAAAATTGGAATTCTATCCAAAGGCCCTGTTCTATTTGGCAAAAATAGCCAATGAACTTGATTTTGAATTGGTGATGATTACCAATCAGGACGGATTGGGGACAGAAGCCTTTCCGGAAAACACTTTTCATCCGGTTCATAATTTCATTATGGATACTTTTAAAAATGAAGGTGTTATTTTTAAAAAACAATTTATCGACAGGAGTTTTCCCAAAGACAATTCCCCCAATCGTAAACCACAGACCGGGCTGCTTACCGAATATTTTTCAGAGGCCTATGATTTAAAGAATTCCTATGTGATCGGTGACAGGATGACCGATATGGAACTGGCAAAGAATCTAAATGCCCAAGGAATCTACCTCAATAATCAGTCAAACTTAGGATCAACTGAAACCTCGGTTTCGGATGAAGAAATAGCCAGATCCATTTGCCTGGAAACAGACCAATGGAAGGCCATTTATGAATTTTTAAAATTGAAGGAAAGAACGGCCGAGATCTCAAGAAGAACAAAAGAAACGGATATTTATGTCAAATTGAACCTGGACGGGGAAGGGAAGAGCAATATAGCTACCGGTTTAGGGTTTTTTGACCATATGCTTGACCAGATCGCACGTCATGGCAATATGGACCTGGAGATCAAAGTGACCGGCGATCTCGAGGTTGATGAGCATCATACGATGGAAGATACTGCCATAGTCCTTGGCGAAGCTTTTGCCATGGCGCTTCAAGATAAAAGAGGTATGGAACGCTATGGTTTTACCTTGCCAATGGATGATTGCCTGGCCCAGGTTGCCATAGATTTTGGGGGAAGAAACTGGCTGGTCTGGGAGGCAGAATTCAAACGTGAAAAAATAGGGGATATGCCCACTGAAATGTTCTATCACTTCTTCAAATCTTTTACTGATGGGGCCAAGGCGAATTTGAATATCAAGGCGGAAGGACAAAATGAGCACCATAAAATAGAAGCTATTTTCAAAGCCTTTGCAAAGGCCATCAAAGTAGCAGTAAAAAGAGATGCTGAAAAAATGATTTTACCGAGTACAAAAGGATTATTATAGAATGAATATTGTTGTCATAGATTACGGTGCCGGAAATGTAAAATCGGTTCAGTTTGCATTGGAGCGACTGGGCTACGAGGCAGTATGCTCAAATGATCCTCAAGTGATCGCCAATGCTGACAAGGTGATATTCCCGGGTGTCGGTGAAGCAAAAAGCGCGATGAAGGAAATTAGAAAATATGGGTTGGACAAAGTGATCCCTGCGTTAAAACAGCCTGTTTTAGGCATTTGCCTGGGCATGCAGTTGATGTGTGGCCACTCAGAAGAAAATGACACTGATTGTTTAGGGATCTTCCCTGTGGAAGTAAAAAAGTTTCAGGTCGATCTTAAAGTACCTCATATCGGATGGAACCAGATTATTGAACTAAAAGGGCATCTTTTTGACAAAGTGGAAGCATCATCTTATGTATATTATGTGCATAGTTATTATGTGCCTGAAAATGAGTTTTCCATAGCAAATACCGAATATGGCATTAAGTTTTCAGGGGCCATTAAAAAAGACAACTTCTACGCCTGTCAGTTTCACCCCGAGAAAAGCGGGGATACAGGAGAACAAATATTAAAGAATTTTATAAAGGCCGTGTAAGATGAGGATAATTCCAGCTATCGATATTATTGACGGAAAATGCGTGAGGCTCTCAAAGGGTGATTATGCCACAAAGAAGATTTATAATGAACATCCTTTAGAAGTAGCCAAGGCTTTTGAGGGCGTTGGGATACAGTACCTTCACCTGGTGGATCTGGATGGAGCCAAAAGTCAGCATATCGTAAATTACAAAGTATTGGAAGACATCGCTTCCAAGACAAGTTTGCAAATTGATTTTGGAGGGGGGCTAAAGACTGATAAGGATTTACATATCGCCTTTGAAAGTGGGGCGAAACAAATTACAGGAGGTAGCATCGCCGTAAAAAACCCTGATATTTTTAAAGGCTGGTTAAAAACCTATGGGGCAGATAAGATCATACTTGGCGCAGATGCCCAGGATGAAAAAATAGCTATTTCTGGATGGACGGAGGACTCTCAGGAAGCGTTGATCCCCTTTATAGCTGCTTACAAAAAAGAGGGAGTCAGTTATGTGATCTGTACGGATATATCAAAAGACGGTATGCTTGAAGGACCTTCTTTCGATTTGTATAAAAGAATTTTAGAAGAAGTGCCAGGGGTCAATTTGATCGCCTCGGGAGGAATCTCCCATTTTGATGAATTACCAAAGCTTGCAGAGATGGGTTGTGAAGGCACCATTATTGGCAAGGCTATTTATGAGCAGAGAATAAGTTTGGAACAACTGGAAAAGTTTGTCTTGGGTTCTTAATGTTTAACATGAGTTGGCTGAATTTAATTGGGATAAGTCAGTTTAATAGAGTAAAAATTTAAAAAATCTAATGGTAAGTAAACGTATCATACCCTGTTTGGATATAAAGGACGGCAGAACGGTCAAAGGGGTCAATTTCGTTGGCCTTCAGGATGCCGGAGATCCGGTAGAGCTTGCCGACAGATACTCAAGGGAAGGGGCGGACGAATTGGTTTTCCTCGATATCACCGCAACAAAGGAAAAGCGTAAAACACTTGTCGAACTGGTCGAAAAGGTGGCAAGGAAGGTAAACATCCCCTTTACAGTGGGAGGAGGCATTTCAAGCGTGGAAGATGTCAACATGTTATTGAGGGCAGGAGCCGATAAAATTTCAATTAATTCCTCGGCCGTAAAGAATCCTGCTTTGATCAAAGAACTGGCTAATAAATTCGGAAGTCAATGTATTGTATTGGCCGTAGATGCCAAATTGATCGATAAACAATGGAAGGTGTTCCTTGTTGGAGGGCGCGTGCAAACTGATTTGGACCTTTTTGACTGGGTAAAAGAAGCGGTTGAACTTGGGGCAGGAGAAATTCTTTTTACCTCCATGGACCATGACGGGACCAAAAATGGTTTTGCCAATGAAACTTTAAAGAAGTTGTCAGCAATGGTCAAGGTGCCCATCATAGCCAGTGGCGGGGCCGGCAATATGCAGCATTTTTGTGATACCTTTAAAGAAGGGAGAGCTGATGCGGCTCTTGCCGCAAGTGTATTCCATTATAAGGAAATCGAGATCAAGAAGCTAAAAAGGACGCTTAGAAATCAAGGAATAAACGTAAGATTATGAAAATAAAATTTGATCAAAACACAGGGCTCGTACCGGCGATCATACAGGATGAACAAACAAAGACTGTTTTGATGTTGGGCTATATGAATGAAGAGGCCTATCAGCAAACGCTGGCCACGAAGAAAGTTACATTTTTCAGCAGAAGCAAACAACGACTTTGGACCAAAGG
>JBFFLO010000140.1:0-6706 GCA_041554895.1 Lutimonas sp.
ACGCAACCGCTATCCTGCATTAAAAAGGATCGCTGATGTAAATCCTGATATCTATTCGATTGTTTTCTGCCGAACCAGGAGAGAAACGAAGGAAGTCGCTGAAAAATTGATTGAAGACGGTTACAATGCAGATGCACTTCACGGTGACCTGTCTCAGGCCCAACGTGATCTCGTGATGCAAAAGTTTAGAAATAAAAATTTGCAAATCCTTGTAGCTACTGACGTGGCGGCGAGAGGGTTGGATGTGAATGACCTGACCCATGTGATCAATTATAAATTACCCGATCAGACAGAAAATTACACCCATAGAAGCGGTAGGACCGGAAGAGCCGGAAAAAAAGGTATTTCTGTTGCCATCATTACCAGTAAAGAGCGCAACAAACTAAAGCCTATTGAAAGAAAGATCAAGAAAAATTTTGTTCAGAAACAAGTTCCCAACGGAAAGGAAATCTGTGAAGTTCAATTATTCAAGTTAATTGACAAGATTCACGATATAGAGGTCAACGAAAAAGAAATCAAAGATTACCTTCCAGACATTTATGAAAAATTACATGAACTTGATCGTGATGAACTGATCAAAAGATTTGTATCCATAGAATTCAACACATTCCTTTCCTATTATCAGGATGCGAGGGATTTGAATAACAATGATGCCCCAAGTGACAGAAAAAGATCCGGAGACGATTCTCTGGTTCGTTTTTATATCAACCAAGGCAAAATGGACGATCTTACCCCGGCCAGATTGATCGGTTTGATCAATGAATGCTTAAAGAAAAGGGATGTGGAGATAGGACAAATAGAAATCCTGAAAAGCTTCTCTTTCTTCGAGATCGATAAGGATTTTACCCAGGATGTACTTGAGAAAATGAATGAAGCTGAATTCAATAACCGTTCAGTTATCGTAGAAGTTACCTCAAAACCAAAAGGGAGGTCGAACAAGCGTTCTTCCAAAGGTTTTGGCAGAAGTACTACAAGTAGCAAAAGAAACGATTCCGGAGGCCAGAGAAGTGATTCAGGGCGTTCGCGAAAAGATTCAGGGGGTCACAGAAGTGACGATTTCAAACCAAGCAGAAAAAAAGCGGCCCCAGGATCAAGGCGTCGCAGGCGCTAGTCTGTTTCTAGTACAAAATTGACCCAATAAAAAAGGTTGAAAGGGAGATCAGTATTTGATCAATCTTTCAACCTTTTCTTATTCTTTTCTGTAAACCTATTGGGTTTATTCACGAATTCATACATTAGCTTCGCTGAATCTGCGATTTTACGCCTTACAGCACTACCTCCTCGAATAATTAGGTGCTTCTTTTGTAATTGTCACATTATGAGGGTGGCTTTCAGAAATACCCGAAGAGGTAATTCGAACAAAACTGGCGTTTTTATGGTCCTCAATGGTTGCGCTCCCGCAATAGCCCATTCCAGCTCTCAAGCCTCCTAAAAATTGGTGCATGGTCTCATACACTTCCCCTTTATAAGGAACGCGTCCAACAATACCCTCCGGCACAAGCTTCTTTACGTCATCTTCAACATCCTGAAAATACCTGTCCTTTGACCCCTTTTCCATGGCTTCGATAGACCCCATGCCTCGGTATGATTTGAATTTTCTGCCTTCAAAAATAATGGTCTCTCCTGGCGATTCCTTGGTTCCTGCCAATAAGGACCCAAGCATTACTGTGTCAGCACCTGCTGCAATAGCTTTAGGAATATCACCGGTATAACGAATTCCTCCATCTGCGATTACCGGAACTCCACTGTCCTTGATCGCAGCTGAAACCTCCATAATGGCCGATAATTGTGGAAATCCAACTCCGGCAACGACCCTTGTTGTACAAATGGACCCTGGCCCGATACCAACTTTAACGGCATCAGCTCCGGCTTCAACCAAAAATTTTGCCGCGTCTCCGGTGGCAATATTACCTACGATGATTTCAACCTTAGGAAATTTGGCTTTGATCTCTTTTAATACCAAAGCAACTCCCCTGCTGTGTCCGTGAGCCGTATCAATAACCAAAGCATCGACACCCTCTTTGATCAAGGCTTTTGCCCTTTCCATAGAATCTCCTGTAACCCCTATAGCTGCCGCTACCCTGAGTCTTCCGTAAGAATCTTTATTTGCATTTGGGTTTTCACTCACTTTTATGATATCCCGGTAGGTGATCAAACCGACCAATTTTCCCTGTGGATTCACCACGGGCAGTTTTTCGATCTTATAGTCCTGTAAAATCCTTTCTGCCTGCTTAAGGGATGTTCCCTCCTTTGCTATGACCAGGTTCTCAGAAGTCATTACCTCAGCAATCGGACGCTCATTATTGTTCTCAAAACGCAGATCCCGATTCGTGATGATTCCGATCAGTTCTCCAGAATCATTGATCACAGGTATTCCTCCGATCTTGTATTTGCTCATCAACCTTTTGGCATGAGCCACGTTCTTGTCTTTGGTCAGGGTGATCGGATCAATGATCATTCCTGATTCTGATCGCTTTACCTTTTTAACCTCAGCAGATTGCTTTTCAATGGTCATGTTTTTATGTAAAATACCGATCCCGCCTTCCCTTGCCATGGCAATGGCCATTTCAGATTCTGTCACGGTGTCCATGGCAGCTGAAATGATGGGTGAGTTGATCGTGATATTTCTTGTGAATTTAGTTTGAATGTTTACTTCACGAGGTAAAACCTCTGAATATGCCGGAACCAGCAAGACGTCATCGTAAGTAAGTCCTTCAAGCAAAATTTTGGGAGTCGTCATAGAAAGCAATTATGGATTAATTGCGTGCAAATTTACAATAATTAATCGGCTTCTGAAAGTAAATAAGCCAAGGTTAAAATGAAAAGAAGATTTTAAGCTGTTTTCAGGTCAATTTAAAATTTATATCCAAGCCCAGCATTGAACATAAAGGGCGCTCCAGGGCGCAAACCTGCCGGTGTCCGTGCTACTTCATAAGCCGTGTCAAAAATATTCATGGCATTCACAAAAAAGGTGATCTTTGGCGTGTAAAAATATCTTGCAGCAGCATCAATAATAAAGTTGTTGCCTATCTTAAACTCATCAGGTATGGCACCTGTTCCTGCCCGGGTCCGAAATTCACTGGTATATCTTCCGCTCAGGCTTAGGTTAAACCACTCATTCTCTAAAGCCACCGTAGCGTTTAACTGGTTGGAAGGTATATAAGGAATTTGGTCACCTTTCGATACTTTTCCAAAAATACTGTCATCACTATCAAAATCAGAATCAAATCTCGAATTGGTAAAGGTGTACGAAAACGTGACAGGTAAAGACATGTCACCTTTACTGTTGCGTAAAACATCGTAATTCAGCACAAATTCGATTCCTTTAACTGTAGCGGCACCTGCGTTGAACAAATCCAAATTCCCTGAACCACCTGTTGCAGCTAAATCACTTCCCAATAAGTTGCTATAATCATTGTAATACCCTACAAATTCTCCGGTAATACCCAAAAAGCTGAAACGCGTTCCCAGTTCATAATTCAAACTCTCTTCAGGATCGGTGCCTTCTTTATTGCCAGGAGGCGCAAATCCACGGTGGATGCCTCCAAAAACAGAAACGTCAGGACTGAATTTGTAGTTGGCTCCAATACCGGGTATTAAAACATCAATCTTATTTTCCCTTGTGGTTAAACTGACACCTGTTCTATCTGAATCATTCTTGCCGTAATCCTCTTTTGTCAAAGTTATATTCTCATAACGTAAGCCAGGGGTAATCGTCAGGTCGTTCCATGTAAGTTTATACAAAACATAGGTTGCAATGGCCTCTGCACTGTTGATCACGTTTGAGTCACTTCCTTTTCTTGCTACCGTAGTTCTAACCATTTCCTGGTTTTGGATAGCATACTTATCTACCCATTGAAAACGGTCTTCATAATCTTCGTGGTATCGAAAGCCTATTTCAATGTCATTAAAAGTTTCTTTCCCAAAAGTGATATTGGCAACAGATTGAATTCCTTTAGACCCATAGCTCCTGTTGTTCGCTTTTACACCAAAAACATCTTGATCAGTATCATCCATACTTTCGATAGCCTGATATTCAAGAGGATAATCCTCCGGAGAAGCAAGTATCTTTGAAATACTTTGCTTGTCGGTGATCGTCACATCATTCAGTTTATACCAATTCCTGTGAAAAGTATTTTGATATGCAGTTGCCCTGATCTTGATGTTTTGAGCCGGCTTGATCAAATAATCAAGTTGAAATTGCTGGTGATCGGTTACGATATTATCTTCTGCTGAAGCCAGGTACCTGCGGTAAGGATCTGCTTCAAAATCATCTTGGGTCAAACCTAAATAGGTTTCATTGGAATCTTCTTCAGAATACTGGTATTTCAGTGTCAAAGATTGAAACACCTTAGCGTCCAGGTCAGTATTTAAACGAACTTTCCCAAGGTAATCACTTTTATTAAAACCTGTATTGCCTCCTCCATCAAGGTCCTTGAAACCATCAGAATTATAATTAAAATATTGGGTTACAAAACCAAAATTTTCGCTGGAATAACCAACCGTTGCATCCAGGTTCCTCGAATTATAATTACCATGGGTAAAGCGAACATCCCCTGAAAATTCATTTGGAATTTGTTTGGAAACCATATTCACTGCGCCACCTGTGGTAAACGGCCCATATTGAATTTGACTGCTTCCTTTTAATACTTCAACATTCTCGATACGTCCTACTGTGGGAAAATAATAGGCTGCGGAAGCGCTATACGGAGCCGGAGCGATCAACACGCCGTCTTCCATCAGGGTGATTTTTGAACTTCTTTCAGGAGAAGTTCCACGTATACTTATATTCGGCCGTAATCCGAAGCCATCTTCCTCCACGATAGTGACCCCTGGAATAGCTCGAATTATTTTGTTCATATCTGTATATCCGAATTGCTGTAAATCTTGTGGAGATAAAAAATAGGCAGAACCTGTACGATTTTTTACTTCGAACTTGCTACCAAGAATATTATTGGAAAGTATGATCTCGTCAAGGATCTCAGGTATTATCTCTTTCGATATAGTATCTTGCTGAATATTATTTTCTGAAAGTTCATTTGGATTGTTTTGAGCGAAAAGGCCTAAGGAAACGGTACCTATAAAAAGGAAACAAAGTACTAATTTCATCTTTATTTTTATTTAGATTAATTACAAATTATGTGTTTACACGACAAATGTAAATTGATTATTTTAATCTACAAAAGCTTATTTAGAATAATTTTAAATAACATGATAAATGTCATGTTTTCGGGGTGTACAAGCTTGTTTTGAGCTAAAAAAAACTTACTTTTAAGACAGGTAAACACCTTCGAAAACACTTGTGTTCTTAGAATTCTTTTGTATCCTTTATCTGGTGTTTTTTACAAATTTGATGGGCCAGGGAATTTTCTTGGTATTGCAAATTAGCGGATTCTTATTGTCACTTTGGGGAGTAATCGCCGTGAAGCCTGTTTGTTTTAATATCCAGCCAGAGATTAAATCGAATGCCACCCTGATCAATACCGGTCCCTATCGTCTCATAAGGCATCCCATGTATGCAGGATTAATTGTTTTTTTGGATCAGGGGCTCTTCATTCCTTTGAGCTGATTCAATTTATAGCGTTTCTGATACTTTTTCTTGATTTTATCTAAAAAATCAGCCTTGAAGAAAAATTTCCGGAAAGCAGGTTTGGACCGACCTATTGATCATGTAAAAGGAAGACCTATTGCCTATTGCCTTTTCCCCTTCATATATTGATGTATAAATCATTTATTTACAAAGTTTTAATATACTTTTACGTATCAGAAAAAATCAGATGGCATGATGTAATTCGCACTTCTTTGTTTATATTTGTTCAACTTTAAAAATTTATTAATCATGAAAAAACTATGTAAAGCTTTGTTATTGGGCGTTCTTTTTGTTGCGTTGTCTGGATCACTTTATGCGCAGGAAAAATCTCAAGAAAACCATGGGAATACGCTAAATGCCTTTGTGAAATTTGGTGATAATTCCAGTATTTCTGCACATTATGAATTCACAATTACTCAGGATATTACTATTTCTCCTGAGGCCAGAGTCTGGTTTAGTGGGAAAAATGACCTGGCTATAGGCGCCAGAGGTGATTTTTACTTTGACAGATTGTTTAAGTTGGCTGAGCCATGGGATATCTGGGGTGGTGTTGATGCTGGTTTTATACTATCAGGAGACGATAATAAAGATGACTTTAACCTTAACCTGCATGCAGGTGCTGAATATAAGTTTAATGATATGTGGGGTATCATTTTAGAAATTGGAGGTGGTACAACTGCTGCCGGAGGTATCGGAGTAGGCATCCATTTCTAAGCATACATAAAACCGATAATGCAAACAGCTCTGTGAATATTCACAGAGCTGTTTTTATTTATTCTAGAATAAAATTCTTAAGTTTGAAATTCAATTAAAAGCATGGTAATATGCACATTTTAGGTATAGACATAGGAGGAAGTGGAATCAAGGGAGGTATTGTTGACACAACAACAGGTGAAATGATCACTGAAAAATTCAGGCTCCCCACTCCCCGGCCGGCCCTACCTATAGAAGTGGCAAAAACCGTACATCAGATTGTTGATCATTTTAACTGGAAGGGAGAGGTTGGTGCAGGTTTTCCCACACCTCTTTTTCATGGCAAATGCCTTAGCGGAGGTAATCTTCACCCGGATTGGAAGGGTGTGCAGGCTGATGAACTTTTTAAAAGTGTCACAGGTC
>JBFFLO010000141.1:0-6676 GCA_041554895.1 Lutimonas sp.
ATAGCCACTCTGTCGGTCATCACTGATCACTCTGATTGCCCAGGGAATATTCGTTTCCGTAAAAGTTGGATCAGGATCACCTGTATTGACCATCATGATCTCCACCTTTAGCGTAGCCCTTAATGCCACATGCGAAACGATATCATCGATGGAACCCAACCAGGCCCAAACCTTTTCTTCATCCATTTTTACGACTTCATTGGCAGCTGCTCCCCAAAGCCCAACGTCATTATGAACCATCAGGGTATAAGGTAATCCTTGATAACCTCCTTTTGTATTCGCTTGTTCCAAGGCAAGGGTAGCTCCATTCAGCATCTGCTCCCCAAAAGGTACCAGGGAAGATCCTTCCAAGGGTCCAAGAAAGCCTATGCGCACCTCTTCAAGCCCGGTCGGTGCCACTTTATCTCTTCCCGCTCCATAGAACTGGACCGGTTCAACAAAATGATACTTATACGCCTCTTGAAACTTTTGATACGGAAAGAGCTTATCAGGCGTTTTCCCATATTTCAAATCCTTTTCCTGAGCCTGTAACCCTCCAAGGAGCAAAAAAGAGACTCCAAAAAAGATCCAAAACCTTCCTTTTGTAAGCATATGATCCTTATTTAATTTGATTTACAAATTGCATATACTTCAATTTCTACCAACAAGGTTTCCCAGCATAACCTTGCCTGGATTCCAGTACTTGCAGGAAGCGGATCAAGCTTGAGCCACTGATAAAAAGAAGTCCTGATCTTATTGAACTCTTCATAATCCCGTTCTATATCTCTCAGGTAATTACTCGTTCTTACAACATCATGCCAGGTCATCCCTTCTGCTTCAAGCAAATTGGTAATATTTACATAGGTTCTCCATAACTGGGCTTTAAAATCACCAATATGTTCCGGTTTGCCTTCTTCATTAACACTAGCGGTTCCTGAGATCAACAATACTTTGTACCCTCCGAAATCTAATCTAAGTGCCCTTGAAAATGAGGATGGCTTCTGATAATCATAGGCTTCATTTATGGTATGCGGGGCATGAACCACATGTTTCTCTATAGGTGGTCTTTCGGCGTGAATAGATGGATAAACTGATGGTGTTATATTATTTTTATCAGATAATATGCCCAATTTTCTCATCTCCACTTTTTCTCCATCTGTTAATTTGTTCAGATCAATTAATAATTTTCTTTCTTGAATGTCTATTGTATTGCTCATAATTCCTGCGTTTTACTATTATTTCGTTTTTTTATTATTTATTTAATTGTCACCAGACCTTTATCTTCCTTTTTCAGTACTTGTCCCCTGCTAAGCCCGTCTGAAGTAGCTATCCAGATCATATCATCTTTAAGATCTACACCCAGAACATAATTATGGGATATCGAGGGTGACAAGTTCATCTCCGTTTTTGAGCCCCCCTTCATGATTGTTGCCTTGCCGTTCAAATTGTTCTCATTCCTGGTATAGGTGACCCAATTCTCTCCGTCCGTGCAGCTCAAACCTTTATCGGTTGCTATAAAAGCATACTTTCCGGATGCCTTTATAAAATTGATAAAATTGCTTGCAAGACCACTGTCATGGTCAAAGTAACCTTTCCAGCGGACTCCGTCATAACGACTCAATCCAAAATAGGTACCCACCCAAAGCTTGCCATCCGCCCAGGAAGTTCCTGTCGTAATATCATGCACCAGACCATCATCCGGAAAAAGGTCTATTTCCATATTGCCGTCAGGATCGGTGTAGTCCCTAAATTGTTTGGTTTCCTTTGTATACTCAACAACACCACCTCCCCAGGCTGCAATGAAGATTTTACCTTCACCGCTGCAAACCCCATAGGTCCATGGCTCATGCATTGGTGCATTCTGCTCGGTGAATATTTCCCATTGTTTGTTGTGTGTGTCATATTTCCCGGCGCCTCCTCCTGTGGCTACCCAAACATCTTTCTCGTCACAAGCCACGGCATAGATCAGATCATTAGGCATACCGCTATTCATCTGATTAAAATTTTCAAACCTTCCCGCTGACCAACGCGATAGCCCACCCATGGTTCCTATCCATACATCTCCTGTTTGTTGACTAACATCTATGGCTAAAACACCATTATGTGCCAATCCGTCCTCGGTGGTATAGGTAATCCATTTCTCATTTTCATATACTGACAATCCATCATGTGTGCCTACCAAAACCCTGTCATTATCAATGCGGACACAATAGGTCTTATCTGAGGCCAAACCATCTGCTGAGGTAAAATTTTTCCATTTCCCGTAAATGGGGAAGTCATCAGGTTCAGATATCACAGGCGCACTGGCTGTGGCAAAAGACTCTTCAAAGCCCTCGTATCCATTGATATGCGCTTCTGAACTTATGCTTGAGGTTTTATCATGAATTTTCATGAAACTCAAAGAAATCACTGCTGCGCACATTACAAACAGTATGGCTATTGCCGGGCTATGTTTTAATTTTAGGTTCTTCATAAGTTTTCTTTTAATTTGAATGTATAAATGATCCCCGTTGTATATCAATCTCTTCTTTCCCATATTCCGGGCTCCTTAATGACTTTAAATAATTAACAAGATCATTAAGATCCGTTTTGCTCATATCATTTACATAACCATGCTTATCATCCGTGCCGTAAATCGTCCATATTTCTTCTAAGGTCCTGGCCCTTCCATCATGCAAATAAGGCGCCGAGGCATATACATTGGTCAAATGCGGCGTATCAAAAAGTGTGGGATCATCAGTATCAGCCAGCGTACTTACATCGGCCAATTTCAGGTCTGTATATAAAGGTGCAGGATGACAGGTTACACATCGGCCATTTTCCGGAATAGGGTTTCCCGAATTATCCTGAACTCTTTCAAAAAGCAGCTTGCCTCTCTGCTGTGAAGCGGTTAATTCTCCTGTAGGATTATACATCAGGTTGGGCGGTTGTTTGATCCCTCTCATGATATAGGCTGATATGGCATCCAGGTCATCATAGCTGAATTGTTCGGTTCTGGTCAGGACCGTAGAAAAACGAATCCCGTCCTGCTTGTACACTGTTTGATTCTTTCCATTCCATTTAAATGGGGCCGTGTCGCCAATTTCATGCAAAGATTGGGTATTGGTCATATTGCGCCCCATTTGCTTTCCTGCCATATTATAAACCAAACCATCCTCGTGATTATCGGGATGACAGGTATAGCAGGAATACTGTGTTTGAAAAGTATGGCCGGCATTGTTAAAAAGCCTTCTGCCTTTTCTGGCTACCGAGATACGCACCGGGCCACCAAGATCAATTGAGGTGGTTTTTTCAAGTGTTTCAGTATCGATCACCGAAATCTTATCACTGAGCTGTTCTGCAACATATAGTTTACTGCCATCCAAAGAAAGGACCATTCCCTTAGGATTATCACCCGTCTTTATTCTTTTTAGAACAAATTTCCTGCTGAGGTCCAGATTGTTGGCATAACTTTCTCTAATCCTTGGATCTGTTTGCTGAAGCATGGTTCTTATTGAATCTATAGAGATCACAGAAATCATGTTGACGCCAGAGCTTGACACAAAAGCTTTTTTCCCATCAGGCGTAATTTCTATGTCAAAAGGATCCGGATAATATGCATTTGGTTCATCAAGCAAAAATTGAATCATGTTCCCTCCTTCTCTTTCCAAAACACCTATGCCATGGGTCATCATCCAACCGCCTTCAACCTGCACGGAAGGGATTTGATTCTTGGGCCTAATCAAGGTAACAACAGCAAGATCTCCTTCTGGGGCATAGGCTGCATTTTCCATCAGGTAAGCCGATTCCACATTCTTTTTTAAAGCTCGCTGGGTTTGTGTATTGACCAGCGTAAGCTCGGTGATCAGGGTCTCATCATAGGCTGCGATATTGGCTCTTCTTCCCGTAACGAGGATCTCCTTTCCATCAGGAGATTTGGCTATTCCGGTAGGGTTGTTTCCCGCGGTCAATCTTCTAACTTCCTTTTTAGCTTTTAGTTCGATCACAGACACGTCAGACCCATAAGCGTTGACCACATAAAGATGGGATTCATTTTGATCAAGTGTGATTCCTGCCGGGCCGTTTCCGGTTGCAATCGTATCAATCACTTCTAACAAACCCAAATCAATAACACTAACATTATCAGACCATTCATTACTTACATAAGCCTTTTCACCGGCTTGATCGAGAATGACAGTATGAGGATGTTTGCCTACTTTTATCTTCGTTACCGTTAGTTCTGTTTCAAGGTCTACCACGAGCAATTCATCTGTATCCTGAGCTATGACATAGAGCCATTTATCCTGCTGATCAACCGCCAGGTTAAAAGGAGAATAATAATCTGCATTGATCATTTTTGAGATCAATTTGTTTTTTGAAATCGGCACATGACACGAGGTGCACAGCAAGGGATGATCAGTTACTGCAGTCCTTTCGTTAACATGAGCACGCGCCAGTTGCTGACCTGGATACACTATAAGCAATGTAAGCCCGATTAGGAAACCTGAAATTATATATATTTTTAACCTGCTCATTAGTTTTCTATTTGCTGCCTGCCAATAATTTTGGTACTTGAGGAATTCTTACCGGTTCTTTTAAAACAGATAAAGGTTGTTTGTTTTGAGGAACGACCTCGTTTCCTTGATGACAACCAACACAAGCCCTTCTTTCATTGGGCCTAAGGTTTATCCAACTGCTAGGCCCATTCACAATGCCTCCTTCTTTATCAAGGGTTTGCAATTGAAAGGGGGTGTCAGCCTTGATCTTTAAATAAACCGAGCCATCTTTTTCCACGTCAACTGTCCCCATTGAAGATTCCAGCCCCAGTATTTCAATTTTGACCGCCTTTGCGCTTTTTGTTTGGATCGTATCCTGATGAAATCCAATAAAATTGACATCCTGGCAAAGCAGGAGGCCAGTTTGTTCCTCCATGTTCACCTCACTTGGGATCTTCTTTGGAACCTCATGTTGTTCTATGGCCACTGCCTCTGCGGTGTTATACCCTGAATCATTAAAAACGGGTTTGACCAGTACCATGGTTTGCGGGTCCAACTCAAAAAGACCATAAGGCGATTCCTTGGATTCTCTATAACAAACCAGTAAACGACCGCTTTTCAAAGGGCTCATGCCAATAAAATCTCCGGCTGCTTTTTCTGATAATGCCTTTCTGCTTTTTAAAGGATTATTATATGAAATCACAGATAGTTTCCCCAGCCCTTGCTGATTCTTTTCGAGAAGATAAATCTCACCATGTGGAGTTTCTCTTCCTTTCCCCGTCAATTGATCACCTCCTTCACTTTTATAAAATAACATTTCTTTGGTTCCGTCAGGCCTCATGACCATAAGCCTGGATTTGTCAGTTTCAGAAGCTGAAGGTCGGTTCACACTTATGATCCTCCCATCATGCAAGACGGAAGTTCCCGTATAATACCCCGGATTAAAAGTGATCCGTTCTTCTTGATTTTCATCGATTTTGCTTACAAAAAGAGCTTTTCCCTTTGCTGCTTGACCTGCATAAATCTCTTTACTATAAATAATTCTGTTGTTAGGCAGATAAGCCGGTTCAGAACAATTTTCTATTGAATTTGTCAGGGGCTTATAGTGCAAGCTGGTCAAATCCATCTCATAAATCTGCCAAATATCATGCTCATTTTTTTGCCCGCTGAAAACCATTTTTTTTGCATTGAATGAAATATCAGGTGAACAGGCCGAATAAAAATCCTCACTTAGTGGCAATGCCTTTCTTTCAGGATTCGATGGATCAATCATCATTAATTTAGCTCCTTTAAAAGCCTTTAGATCGTCAGTCGAATTAAATTCCATTGCTTCATTGCCTTTATCTATTTGTGTCATGACAATCATTCCTTCAGGGGAATGTTGGTAACAGGAGGTAAAAAGACAACCCGAAAATACCATCAGGATAAAAAGAATAAAAAACGAACGTAATTCTCTAAACATATGTCATAAGCTATAAGGGTTCCTTAACTTTAAGTACCTGATTGACCTTTATATCCTCCAACACCTGGTACTTGCCGGAAGGCCATTTAATTTCTATTTTATCTATCATATCGGCCGTGGCCAATCCGAAATGTACTCTTGCATCATTTTGTGACAAGTAACCCGTAGTACTTTTTTTCTGAGCCGTTTGTACTTGATCTCCGATACTTATTTTGATCCGGCAACCGATCCCATCCCTGTTGCTTGAACTTCCGCTAAGATCCAACATGATCCAGTTTGCCTGATTTCCTTTATTGTTTCTTAAAAACTTACCTTGCCCGTTAAGGTTCACAATATAAATATCCAGATCCCCATCGTTATCATAATCGCCCATACAGGCACCTCGACCTACATGTTCCTCTCTGAAATAGGGACTCAGTTCAAGTGAAACATCCTTGAATTTTCCTGCCCCCACATTATCAAATAACTGATCTTCCTGACCATAAAGGTGCTTCAATTCACCATTGGCTTTAAAAATATCAGCATCCCCGTCATTGTCATAATCCAAAAATGAAGATGACCAGCCCACGAATTGCCCGGAAGCCATGGAAATACCTGATGCATATGAATTATCCTTAAAAATCCCATTTCCAAGGTTTTCATAAAGAGAGCAATAATTATCGTCTGAAATAAAGATATCGAGCAGTTCATCATGATTATAATCGGCAAAATCAACTGACATGCTCACAGTTGCCTCTCCTGCCTGGCTAAATCCGGTTCC
>JBFFLO010000142.1:0-6674 GCA_041554895.1 Lutimonas sp.
CCCTGGGTAGCAAAGTGATTGATGTTTGGGATTTCAATACCGTCCAGATAAAACCTGTTCTCGTTGGGTGCACCACCTCTTACAATGATGTCATTTCTAAAGGAAACGGTAGTGGCGACCCCCGGAAGAATCTGAACAACTTTTGAAATGTCCCGATTGGCGCCTGGATTTCTGTAAATTTCGGTGGCGCCTATGGTTTGTTTGCTCAAAGGACTTTCTTCTGATTTTTGAATTCGGTTGGTTTGCAGGACTACCTGATCGAGAAGCGCACTTTCTTCGGTTAAGGCAATATTGATGTCGGTAACAGCTGCCGACCCCACTGTTATCTCATAGAGATAAGTGGTTTTAAAACCAACAAAGCTGCAGGTGAGGTTGTATATGCCCGGTGTCAGGTTGCTGATCTCATAGCGTCCCTCTTCATCTGAGGTTGTACCAATTTGTGTACTATCCAATACGATATTCGCAAAGGGTATGCTTTCATTATTGATCTCATTGAATACACGTCCTTTAATTGAGCCGGTTTGTGCCAGCATACCGCTAACTGTAATCAGGGCTATGACGAGTAGTAGGTTTATTTTGGAAAACACGTTGATAAATTTAATTAAAGGTAAAAAAGAAATAGTGATTTAGCAGGCTTATTTAAAGAAGAATGGACCGACGATTACAATAACCATCGATCCACCCATCCAAAATAAATCAAACTATCAAGAAAGAATTATAACTCGGGGAGTAATACTTTGTCAACAACATGAATGACACCATTGCTACCATGAACATTCACTTCAATAACATTGGCACCGTCATCAGTTTTGTCTTCCAAAACGATGGCTTCACCTGATATGCTTGAAACTTTTAATGTTTGTCCATTCAGCATGATTACTTCTTGTCCTTGAACAAGGTTGTAACTGAATACTCTTGCTCCTGCAGCGTGATAAGTTAAGATCGTGCTAATTTGTTCTTGCGTTAAACCTGCACCATTATTCACTTCAGCAAAGGCTGCATCTGTTGGAGCAAATACAGTAATATTGTCTGCGTTAATGATGGCCTGGGTGATATCTGCATATTCGTCAGAAGCTAATAAACTTGTAAGTACTGTGAATTCAGAAGCTTCTCCCATATCAGCCATGGCTAAGGCAATTTCAACTATATTTAATGCTGGTGGAACCAGAGTTCTATTGATCACGTGGATCACACCATTACTTTTTTCTATGTCTACAGCAGTGATTTCAGTTAAACCATTAACTAAAACCCTACCTTGATTTAAATATCCAAGATATATATTACCTCCATTTAAGGTCTCTGCAATTCCACTGGTAGGAAGATCGCCTGATTTAACAACGCCTCCTAATACATGGTACAATAAGATTGGGCTCAATTCCTCAGCAGTGTAATCATCTAAACTAGTGATACCAGCGGCAACAAATCCTGCGTTATCAGGAGCGAAAACTGTAAGAGCAGGGGCAGTAGCAACTGTTTCTAAAAGATCTGCTTTTCTCAAAGCTCCTGCAAGAATTGTAAAGTCTTTTTCAAAAAGAACGACTTCAGCAATTGTTCCTACTGAATAAGTAACATAACTAGGCAATAGGACAGCATCGACTACATGTGCCACACCGTTTACAGCTTTTAAGTCTGCTGCAGTTACATTGGCATTATTTATTTTAACACCATCTGTAAGATCAACTGTAACTGATTCTCCTGGAAGTATGGTTTCAACGTCTCCATTTGTTAACTGGTTAGCATTTACTGCTGATCCTAATATATGGTAAGAAACAATTTCATTCAATAAGGCTACAGGAATATCGTCAATACTCTCTTTTCCTAAAACACCTAGAACGGCTGTAAATGCAGCATCCGTTGGAGCAAAAACAGTAAGGTCAGCAGTTGGATTGTTGGCGGCTTCTAATAAACCAGCTAATTCAGGTTTAGCCAGCGCACTTAATAAGATGGTATGATCCGGGCTGCCAGCAACGATCTGAGCCAGTGTTTGCGCATAAAAATCCTCCGGGATCAATACTTCGTCTATCACGTGGATCACTCCGTTGGATGCTAGAACATCTGAAGTAGTAACATTCGAAGTACCATTAATGGTAACGCCTCCTGCATTGACAGCTTCAAGAGTTTGTCCTGATAATAAAGTTTGCACAGTCCCATTGAGGCGATCTGATGTTAGCGCTGCACCAGCTACATGGTATTGTAATAGGGATGTTAATAAAGAAGGTGTTGAGATAATGTTATTTAAAACATCTGGATCTAATTTTGCAAAAGCATCATTAGAAGGGGCAAAAACAGTAAATGGACCTTCACCAGATAAGGCCTCAGTTAAATCGGCAGCGACCAAAGCATCGACTAAGGTGCTTAAAGATCCTGTTCCTTGGGCAATTTCGACAATATTCTTGTCATTAGACATGTTGTTGTCATCATCATCACTACAGCTTACTGTAAAAAGTGGAATCGCCATCAGTAGCATTGCGATTTTAAATATTTTAAGATAATTCATTTGGATAAAATTTTAATGTTTAATAATATAGTTTTAAAGTTGGACAAATATAAATAAAAAAAAACTTTATGTCCAAGAAAAAAATATAAAAAATGAACAAAAAAGAAAATTTTATGGTTTGTGTTTCATTTTTAAGGATAACTTTTTATATCTTTGTTCAACAATTATTGGAAAACTATTATACATGATAACATATTCAGTAGCCCAGGTTGAGGCATTGACAGGAATTAAAGCGCATACGTTAAGGATATGGGAGCGCAGGTATGATTTTCTGGATCCAGAACGTACCCCCACGAATATCAGGTATTATTCAGATGAGCAATTAAAGAAGCTTTTGAATTTTGGTATTTTGGTACGGAATGGTTACCGGGTGTCAAAGCTCAATAAAATGTCAGACGAACAGGTGTATGAAGCGGTGGCAAAGGTTTTGGCGGATCCAGGCTCTGAAAGAAGCGACGAGATGAAAGGCTTGACCTTAAGCATGCTGGAAATGAATGAAGAGGATTTTGACGATATTTTCGAAAGACAAGTGATCAGGAAGGGGTTTTTTAGGACCATAACCGAAACCATTTATCCATTTTTGCAATATGTCGGCGTACTTTGGACAACCAATAAAGCCATGATAGCTCAAGAGCATTTCATCTCTAATTTGATCCGGCAAAAAATAGTTGCTGCTATTGAACGCTTGTCCCTTCCGCCAAAGGATGCGCCTTCTATAGTTTTCTTTCTTTTAGAGGGGGAAGAACATGAAATAGGCATACTGCTAGCTAGTTTTGTTGCTAAGGAAATGGGTTGGAAAATATATTATCTGGGGCATGGTGTTCCAATTCCCAATATAAAAAAGGTGATTGATATTGCAGAACCCAAATTGTTGATGACCATGTTTGTGACGCCCAAAGTGAATAAAGTAAATGGTTTTATTAATGAGATATTATCAGGGAATAATGTGACTTTTGCGATTTCGGGGAGTAGTGAAAATTTAGATGCGGTGCCAGATTCTGAGCGTTTGATAAAAGTGACTTCCCCTCTGGATTTTCAACTACATTTAGCTAGGATCCAGGGTGGAGTGGGGCCTGATCACTAGGCTGTACCGGACCTTTGGTTTTATTAAAAATATTTTTTGGAATTTATAATTTTATTTTTATAAATTTAAAAATCCCAACTACATAGTGCTTTAGGTTGGGGTTAAGGCAAAATTTTAACATTTTTATTGATGTTTTTGTAGAGTGAAATTGACTTAATTGTTTGTTTTAATTGAACGATTCGTTTCTTAAACAAAAAGGTTTAACAAAAAATTAAAAAAGTTAGACAAAAAGATTGATTTTATGTGTAAATCAATTAAGTTTGCAGCGTATGACTAAAAAAATAAGTATTATCGGATCTGGTTTTGCCTCTATTTCTGCGGCCTGTTATTTGGCCAAAAAGGGTTTTGAGGTAGAAGTGTATGAAAAGAACAACCAATTGGGTGGAAGAGCCAGGCAATTTGTTCAGGATGGATTTAAGTTTGATATGGGGCCGACATGGTATTGGATGCCTGATGTTTTTGAACGATTTTTTGCTGATTTTGATAAAAAGCCCTCTGATTTTTATAAGTTGGAACGATTAGGGCCAGCCTACAGGGTGTATTTTGGGGAGGAAGATTTTATGGATATTTCAGATAATTTAGATGAGATCAAAGAGGCCTTTGAGAAAGTGGAGCCAAATGCTGCAGACGCTTTGACTGCATTTTTGAAAAAAGCGGAAAAAAATTATGAAGTGGCCATAAAAGACCTGGTATATAAACCCGGACTGAGCCCATTGGAATTGGTATCCAAAGATACGATCTTAGAAATACCTCAGTTTTTAAGTACGATACATGACGTGGCTAAAAAGAAGTTTAAGAGCCCCAGGTTGCGTCAAATCATTGAGTTTCCTGTTTTATTCTTGGGTGCGAAACCATCCATGACCCCTGCATTTTATAGTTTTATGAATTATGCTGATTTAGGTTTGGGAACCTGGTATCCGACAGGTGGAATGAAGTCAGTCATTGATGGAATGATTAAGCTTGCAGAAGAATTGGGTGTTAATTTTCATACAAATGCTAAAGTTTCGAAAATATCAACAGGAAATGATAAAAAAGTGAACAGTATCACCATTAATGATATAGAGCAACCAGTTGATGTGCTTGTTTCGGGGGCAGACTATGCCCACACTGAAAGTTTATTGGTCGAACAGGACCGAGTATATAGCGATGCCTATTGGAATAAAAGAGTAATGGCTCCCTCCTCGCTTTTGTTTTACGTGGGCCTGGACAAAAAGGTGAAAGGCCTATTGCACCACACTTTGTTTTTTGATGTCTCTTTTGATGATCATGCCAAAGCGATCTATGATGATCCAAGTTGGCCCGAAAAACCGCTTTTCTATGCAAGTTTCCCAAGCATTACAGACAGCTCTGTTGCTCCCAAGGGAAAGGAAGCTGCAATTTTTTTAATACCTTTAGCTCCAGATCTTGAAGATACCGAGGCGTTGCGGGAACAATACTTCGATATCATTATCAATAGGCTTGAAAAATTAACCAAGCAGGAAATCAGGTCATCCGTACTGTTCAGGGAGTCCTATTGTGTTCAGGATTTTAAGGATGATTACAATTCTTTTAAAGGCAATGCTTATGGAATGGCAAATACCTTGATGCAAACGGCTTTTTTAAGACCTAAACTAAAAAGTAAAAAAATTAAAAACTTGTATTTCACAGGGCAGTTAACTGTTCCAGGCCCTGGTGTTCCACCTTCTCTAATCTCGGGTAAACTGGTGTCAGATCTACTAACTAAAGACAATTAACATGAAAGATTTATTCGACAAGCTATCATATCAATGCTCACACAAGGTGACCAGCATGTATAGTACTTCCTTTTCCCTAGCGGTCAAAATGTTATCGCCTAAAATCCAAAAGGATATTTATGCTATTTATGGTTTTGTGCGGTTAGCCGATGAGATTGTAGATACTTTTCATGATTATGACAAGAAAGCGCTACTCGATGAGTTTGAAAATGACCTTTACAAGGCTATTGACAGGGGAATTAGTTTGAATCCTATCCTAAATTCATTCCAGGAGGTTGTTAACAAGCACCATATTGAAGTGGAATTGATCGATCATTTTATCAAAAGCATGCGCGCTGACTTGTATAAAACGGAGTACCAAAGCGTCAAGGAATATGAAGATTACATCTATGGATCAGCAGATGTAGTGGGTTTGATGTGTTTGAAGGTTTTCGTTCAAGGTGATCAAAAACGGTTTGAAGAACTAAAAGAACCGGCTATGAAATTGGGTAGTGCATTTCAAAAAGTGAATTTTCTTCGAGATCTAAAGGATGACACTGAACACCTGCATCGCTCTTATTTTCCTCATATTCAGGGAGGCATCATAGATGGGGTAGTAAAGGATAAAATCATTGAAGAAATCCATAAGGATTTTCAGGATGCTTATACGGGGATTCTTCAGTTACCAATGGAGGCCAAGTTCGGTGTTTATACGGCATTTATTTATTACAGGAAATTATTAAGAAAATTGACCCTTACAAAAGCGAGCCAGATTCGGGAAAAAAGAATTCGGATCAGCAACCCCATGAAAATGTTTCTCCTTACCAAATCGTTTGTAAATTACAAATTGAATTTGCTTTGATAAAACAAATAATCATATTAGCTTTATTACTTGTAAATATGATGAGCCGGGCACAGGAAAATAAATATCTTGAAACCGTGAGGATAGAATTTCAGGGGATAAAAAGCGAAGCTGATATTGAAAAATTATTGGCCTTTGAAAATAATAATGTGAAGGCATCCGAGCTACAGCTAATCAGGGCCTATCAGGCTGCAGGAACTTGTATGAGGGCCAATTATGTGTTCTCACCTATTTCGAAATTGAAATATTTTAACGAGGGTAAAAAAAAACTGGAGGAATTGATCAGTAGAGACAAGGAAGTGGAAAATGTATATTTAAGGCTATTGTTGCAACTGAATGTGCCACATATGCTTAATTACCATAAAAATATTGACGAGGATGTGGCCTTTCTGGATGCTTCCCTGGCTGAGGCGCCCATTGACTTATCGTATAAGAGAATAATGATCGAGAACCTGGTTAGTGTGGCTAAAAAGAAAGAACTACAAGACGTTTTACTGCAGATTGATGTAGTGGAGGACC
>JBFFLO010000143.1:0-6619 GCA_041554895.1 Lutimonas sp.
GCTGTTGAGAATATATTTCCGTTGATAAAGCGTTTTTTATATTCTGATCATGAAATCTTTTTAAGAGAACTGATTTCAAACGCAACAGATGCGACTTTAAAGTTGAAGCACCTTTCATCTATAGGTGAATTCAAAGGAAATATTGATGATGTAAAGCTTGAGGTCAAGATTGATAAAGAAGGCAAAAAGCTTCATATCATAGATCAAGGAATTGGTATGTCTAAGGATGAAGTTAAAAAGTATATCAATGACATCGCTTTTTCGGGAGCTGAAGAATTTCTTGATAAATTTAAGGATAAAAAAAATGATGCAGGTATCATTGGGCATTTTGGCCTTGGATTCTATTCAGCCTTTATGGTAGCTAAGGAAGTTGAGATTCATACCAAATCATATAGGGAAGAGGATGAGGCAGCACATTGGATTTGTGATGGTTCCCCTGAATATACTTTGAAAAAATCTAATAAGAAAGATCGCGGAACTGAGATCATCCTCCATATAGACGAGGATTCTTTGGAGTTCTTAGAAGAAAGCAGGATCAACGAATTGTTGACCAAATATAACAGGTTTATGCCTGTCCCGATAAAATTTGGAACCAAAGAGGTAGCAGATCCGGAGCACGAACCTGCAACAATTAAGGATAAAGAAGGCAAGGAAACGAAGGAACCTCAAAAAATGATCACTGTTGACAGGATCATAAATAACCCTAACCCTGCCTGGACCAAACAGCCTAGTGATTTAACTGACGAGGAATATAAGAGTTTTTACCGGGAGTTGTATCCAATGCAATTTGAAGAGCCTTTGTTCCATATCCATTTGAATGTCGACTATCCCTTTAATTTGACGGGTATATTGTATTTCCCTAAGTTGACCACCAATATAGATATTCAAAAGGATAGGATACAATTGTATCAGAATCAAGTTTTTGTGACTGATAATGTAGAAGGTATTGTACCTGATTTCTTGCAAATGTTAAGAGGGGTGATCGATTCACCTGACATTCCGCTAAATGTTTCCAGAAGTTATTTGCAGTCAGACGGTGCAGTGAAGAAAATATCTTCATATATCACTAAAAAAGTGGCTGACAAGCTCAGTTCTTTGTTTAAAAATGACAGAGAAGGCTTTGAGAAGAAATGGAATGACATCAAGATCGTTATAGAATACGGTATGTTATCTGAACCTAAATTCTTTGAAAAAGCACAGAAATTTGCCTTGTATCCAACAACAAAAGATACCTACTTTACTTTTGAGGAGCTACAAGAGAAAGCCAAGGCTGCACAGACTGATAAAGATGGGAACCTTGTGATTTTATATGCTAATGATAAAGAGGCACAGCACAGTTTTATAGAAGAAGCGGAAGCCAAAGGCTATGAAGTATTGTTGTTAGATTCACCTATTATTTCACATTTGATCCAAAAACTGGAATCGGAAAGTGAAAAAGTCAAATTTGCACGTGTAGATGCTGATCCAATTGATAAATTGATCCAAAAGGAAGAAGATCAATTGTCTAAACTTTCAGAAGAAGACCAGGAGAAGCTTAAAGGGTATATTGAAGAAATTGTGCCAAAAGAGAAGTATTCGGTGCAGTTAGAGGCGATGGATTCGAAATCAAATCCATTTATCATTACCCAGCCTGAGTTTATGAGGAGAATGAAAGAGATGCAGCAGACCGGAGGTGGTGGAATGATGGGTATGGGAGGATTCCCTGAGATGTACAATCTTGTTGTGAATACCAATAGCGATCTTATGCAAAAGATCTTAAAGGCAAAAGGCAAAAGGACAGAGTACATTAATCAAGCACTTGATCTTGCCAGGTTGTCGCAGAATTTGTTACAAGGAAAGGAAATGACCGATTTTATCAAACGCAGTTATGAATTGATGAACAATTAAAAAGAATCATTTCTTATCATATAGAACCATCCGTCCCAAACGGATGGTTTTTTTTTGCTTTCTCAGGTGATCGGAGGTGAGGCGATGAGAACTGAGGTGATGGGAAGTGAGGTGATGGGGGTGAGGGCTTTAGCTCCCATGCCCTGAGCATTTACAAGTGTGTTGTTGCTGGTTTAATACAAAAAAAAACCGATTGAACATTCAATCGGTTTTTGGTTTTTTGATAGTATCAATGCAAATTTATTCAACTGGAAAGTCAAAATATGTATTTGGAAATGGTTCGTTTTCTAAGGTAAAGTGCCACCACTCCTGGGGATTGGACTTCCATCCGTGTTTCTCCATTCTCCTTTTTAGCAACATTCTAAGAGAGTGCTGGTTTTTTGTAATAGATTCAGTGTGTGCAGTGCTTGAGATTTCGTCAAAAAGATCGTAAGGACTGCCCATGTTAAGAATTTGTTTTGTTTTTAACGAAACAATGGTAAGGTCTACCGTACTCCCTCTGCTGTGACCGGATTTTAAAGAAATATAGCCTTTTGAAAACAAATCCTTTTTGTCGATATTAGGATAGTACTGTAATTTCATGGAAGTGTCAGTTTCATCTTCTGCCCATTTGACAAAATGATCCGTGGCACGCTGAGGCCGGTAGGCATCATATACAAGTAACCCGAAACCAAGCCTTTCCAGTTCGTCCTGCACCTTTTTAAGGGCATAGGCTGCTTCTTTTGTAAGCATGGCTTTGGCCGAATTGTATCCCTCAATAGGTTGACCGACAAAATTATTCTCACTATAATACCTTAAGTCAGATCTAAGATTAGGCATGATCTCCTTTAAGTCGATAAAATTATCTTTTGTAGGCGGTTCATTTGTCGTTGTATCGCTCAAAGTTGTAAAACTCAGCAGCGCAAATACCGCTATACTTTTAAAAATTGTATTCAGTTTCATTATTGCAATTGTTAAGAATGCTTGTTTAGAACGAACATTTGAGCTTTTTATTATTTTTCGGTTCGGTTTTTTTAACATTTCGGTTTGTGGTATGAAGAATGAAATGTTAAGGCTGAAGTATTTTATAGTGTTCATATTAATGGTTTTGCCTAAAAGGTTAAGATGTATAGTTTTAACTTTATAAATTCCTTGGCTTTATAATGACCAACAATACAAGTGAATTTCATGATGCTAACTAAATTCATTAAAAAGCCTCTGACAGAAGCGCAAAAGGAAAGAGGCTGTCAATTTTTGTTTTGCCTAATGCTGTATCTTTAGTTTGTGAGGTTTGACATGGAATATGACGGTCTGGAGATCGCATTGCAAATGCAAAATATTTTTCTGGCTTTGGCCGGATTTGTCGGAGTTTATGCCTGGGCATACGCCCGAAGCCTGGACCTTATCCTTTTTGATTATTATTCCAATCTCCCTGATCTGTAGTTAATTGGGTAAAAAAAATATAAAATAACCTGCTCAACAAAACCTTCTGGTTTTGAAAAAGCCGATCATCAATCAAAGACTTCATTTAGTATCTTGGCCAGCCTGATACCTGATTTTTGTAATTGAGACCGCACCAAGTCAAAATGTTTGTATGAATAGTCATAACTTAATTTATCATCTTGCGCAGCTGATGCGTAGTTTTTTTTTGCCATCGCTTGAGACTCGTAAGTCCAGTCAAGAACTGTTCCTGCAGCTATATTTTGAATTTGAGCATTTGACAACGATTTTGCATTGCTGCTCAATTCTGTATATGACATATTGTAAAATTCGATCATATCCGAATCCCAAACCCTGTGCAGATTTGATTTTTTATAATGCCAAAGTAGTTTAATATCATTACCACCTTTGTCTTCGCTTCTTCCCACGTGCAAAGGCTGGTGCAGATCGCCTACAAGGTGAACCAAAAATTTAAGGTAAAAGACCTTGTCTTTCTCTGAAGTGCCGGGGTTTTTAAGATTGTTGATACATTGCTCTATGCCCATCACAATATCACCTCTTTTGTCTTTCTCACTTTGTTCATATTTGGTGTCGAATGGGAAATTCACAAAATGCCAGGTATAGTATTTATCATACTTGTCATCTGATTTGATTTCATCTCCAAAAGTAGATGCAATGGCAAGGCCTTGTCCCTGCAATAAATTATCTATTTGCTTTTTGGCTTTTTTGCTCAAATATTTTTCAGCAATTTCACCGATGGTTCGATGTCCGGTAACACCCCATTGCGGGCTGTTTGCAGCAATGTTCTGCTGACATGTGAATGATATCACAAGTAAAATAAGGAGCTGTTTCATAGTAGGTTTTTAATGCCGCTAAAGGTATAAAAAAAAGAGGGCTTATATAAAATAAACCCTCTGATTACACAAATTTAATCTAATCAACGTATGTACGTCAAGAGATCGATATAATGGGAAAAACCCTTAATGTTCATTCATTCTAAAGTCAGCATATGCATCCATTCCGTGTTCAAAGCCATCTAAACCTTCCAGCTCTTCTTTTTCAGAGACCCTGATGCCTACTGTTTTCTTGAGCGTGTAAAGAATGATAAATGAAGACAGGATACAGATAATTGCGTAAGAAGCGATTCCTACAAACTGACTGATCAGCTGATCGATACCCGCTAGGTTTCCAAAGATCCCTACTGCCAATGTGCCCCAAATACCACAGATAAGGTGAACGGCAATGGCTCCAACAGGGTCATCTAATTTAATTTTGTCAACAAGTGCCACAGCGAATACGATGATCGCACCACCAATACTACCAATCAGAATGGCATCGGTAGGTGACATTTGATCTGCACCAGCAGTAATACTTACAAGACCACCAAGAATACCGTTTAAATACATGGTAAGATCAAGGTTTTTATACATGGCCGTAGATACCAGGAAAGATACCACGCCACCTGCTGCTGCAGCCAAACATGTTGTAACTAAAGTCAAGGAAGTTAATTCAGGATCAGCAGAAAGCACAGAACCTCCGTTAAATCCAAACCATCCTAACCAAAGGATTAAAACACCTGCGGTTGCCAAAGGAATGTTGTGGCCAGGAATCGCCATAGGCTTTCCATCTTTGAATTTTCCGATACGGGCGCCAAGTAACCAAACGGCAACCAAAGCAGCCCATCCGCCTACAGAATGCACCAGGGTAGATCCTGCAAAGTCGTAGAAAGGCGTTTCTCTCATATCCAAGAATCCACCACCCCATTTCCATGAACCGGCCAATGGGTAAATCAAACCTACATAAACGATCACAAAGATCATAAACGGTACAATTTTGATTCTTTCAGCAACTGCACCAGAAACAATGGTGGCAGCAGTAGCAGCGAACATCCCTTGGAAAAGGAAATCTGTCCACCAGGTGTAGCCTCCGTCAGCATAAGCTGCAGTCATACCTCCTTCGGGGGCGGTAATTCCAAATCCTGCGAACCCGAAGAATCCTGAAGAACCTTCAGCAAAGCCAGGGTACATTAAATTAAATCCAACCATGCAGTAAAGCAACAGCCCAACAGTTATGATGAAAATATTTTTGAATAAAATGTTAATAGTATTCTTTTGTCTGGTCAATCCTATTTCCAGGAAGGCAAAGCCCAGATGCATAAAGAAAACCAGAGCCGTACAGATCATCATCCATACATTATTTATAGTAAGTAATTCCATGTCTACATTAATTTTAGGTTAGTTTATATTTTAAAGTGTTTCACCACCTTTTTCTCCGGTTCTTATTCTATAGCATTCAATAATATCCGATACAAAGATCTTTCCGTCTCCCACTTCTCCGGTGGATCCTGCATCAAGGATAGCCTTGACGGCCACATCTAAATAATCATCATTGACTACGATAGAAAGGAAACGTCGTTGAATACTGCTTGTGCTATAGGAAACTCCTCTGTACACATGGCCTTCCTTTTCGTTGCCACGACCGGTGGCATCCCAGTAGGAGAAGAAATTCACTCCAACACTGTGCAGGGCTTCTTTTACATCAGAATATTTTGATTTTCTGATAATTGCTTCAATTTTTTTCATAATAAATTATTGTTTAGAATTTGTATACTGCTGCTACTAAGAAGGATGCTAATGATCCCGTTGGTTCAAGATCATCATTCAAAAATGAATCTTCACTTGTTGTGTCAATCCTGAATTCAGGAATGATCATTAGATCTCCAATAGCGTAATTTCCTGTCAAAGTAAATTCAAATGCATTTGCATCACCGCTGTCATCATATGCACCTATGGCTCCAACACCGCCTTTACCTTCCCCGAAATATTCAGCTCTGAATCCAAGAACAAAAGACTCTGAAGTTTTTAATTGTGGATAGATGGCTACGCCATAAAAAGAGGCATCTGAATCATTGTCAACATAATAAGTTGAGTTTAAGCCTAAATAGAAAGAATCTGTGATGTCAAAACCAGTAGTTAAATCAACTTGAAATTGAGGACCATATAAGAAGTTTAAATAAGTTCCTTTATATCCTACTTGTGCACCTAAGGTGTAATTGTTGGTAAGGTTGAAATTAGTTAAATCATTATCATTCATTATAGCTCCCATTAAGGACCAGTCATCATTAATTGCATAATCCAATTTTAAACCAGAGTGCGAAAATGGACCATAAGAAAACATATAAGAAGTAGAGTAGTTGAAGTTTCCTGTTGGAGAGATCACCTCATACCCTAAGAAGGTATTAAAATTACCAAAGGTCAAGGTCACTTTGTCTGATACATTCCAGTATACATATAGTTGGTTCACAACCTGTGAA
>JBFFLO010000144.1:0-6570 GCA_041554895.1 Lutimonas sp.
CAAACTCAAGGCCATAGACCCTGGAGGCATCAGCCTTTTTTACATAAATATAGGTATAGTTATCATTGAGGATGTTTCTTACCCTTACCCTGAAAGGTTTGGAATTGCCAAAGGTGCAATAATCAATTTGATCAACGATCAGGTTTTCAAGAATCTCATCACTACCGTCGCCATGAAGGATATTATACATCCTTTTCAAGCTCATGTCTATTTCCTGCTGCTCGAACTCCGGATAGTATACCCGGATCCACAGGGTATCCTTTTCATATTTATCATAGACTGTAACAGAACCCGAAAACCGCAACAGGTCATCATAAAAAATGGGGATCTTAATGCTTCTGTTATACGTGTTCAAATAGTTATACAACTCCTCATTTATAGGGAAAGTAGGTTTCTTTCTGGAAATTAATTTTTTATCCATTGCTCCTTATCTTAGATTGACACATCTCCGACGAATTTAATAAACTTTAAGCCCAGAACCTAACTTTAATAACCACGTTTTAATTTTTAGTAACATTTATTTACTATGTTCGTCTTATTATTGTCATCTCAAAAGATTCAATTTGGAAACAATCCTATCTCTAAACAAACTTCATAAAAAATTTGGCAAAATCCATGCTGTCAACGATCTCTCCTTTGATATTCAAAAAGGGAACGTCTATGGCATACTGGGCCCAAATGGCAGTGGAAAATCTACCACCCTTGGTATTATACTGAATGTGGTAAATAAATCCTCGGGCAGTTTTAGCTGGTTCGATGGAAAATTATCAACGCATGAAGCACTGAAAAAAGTAGGTGCCATCATTGAAAGACCTAATTTCTATCCTTATATGACTGCGGTCCAGAACCTTCAATTAGTTTGTAAGATTAAGGATGTTCCTTATGATAAGATCGATGAAAAATTGAAAGAGGTACACCTTTATGAAAGAAGGAACAGCAAATTCAAGACCTATTCTCTTGGAATGAAGCAACGCCTGGCCATTGCTTCCGCCCTTTTAAATGATCCGGAAATCTTGATCCTGGATGAGCCCACCAATGGACTTGATCCTCAGGGTATACATGAGATCAGAAGCATCATCAAAAACATAGCCGCCAATGGCACAACCATCCTGCTAGCCTCGCATTTACTCGATGAAGTGGAGAAAGTTTGCTCACATGTTGTTGTGATCAGAAATGGGATCAAACTGTATTCGGGAAGGGTTGATGAAATGACCGCTTCTTTTGGCGTTATAGAAATTGGAACTGAAAGTCCGACAACAGCCCTTTTTGAAGTACTGAAAAATTATGACGGCATTGAAAGTGCCAGTGAAGAAAACGGAAAGGTCTTTTTAAAACTCAATAAAGATATTTCCAGTGCCGATATGAACAAGTACTTGATGCAAAATAATATTGTACTCTCGCACCTGGTCAAACGATTGCCTACACTGGAGCAACAATTCCTCACCATAACAAATAATAACTGATCACTAAACTAAGATCTTAGACCATGTTAAGATTACTCAATATAGAAATTCATAAATTAAGGAACAGCAGGGCAAGTGTCGTTCTGATCATTACTTATTTTGCTTTGCTCACATCTATTGCTTTGATAGCGGCCATTAAATTTGATATAGGGCCTATTCAGTTTCATCTTGCTGAACAGGGTATCTTTAATTTTCCGTATATCTGGCATTTCAACACTTTTATTGCAGCTTTTTTCAAGCTGTTCTTATTGCTCGTCATCGTTTCCATGATGGCCAATGAATACAGCAATAAAACTTTAAAGCAAAATCTCATTGACGGGTTGAGCAAAAAGGAATTTATACTGAGCAAATTCTATACAGTTGTTTTGTTTGCTTTGATTTCAACGATTTTCGTGTTTATCGTTTCACTTATTTTGGGAATGATCTATTCTGATTATAATGAGATCTCTATCATATTTTCAGATCTGGAGTATCTTGTTGCATTTTTTGTAAAACTGATGGGGTTCTTTTCTTTTGGGCTTTTTCTGGGTATGCTGATCAAAAGATCTGCTTTTGCAGTTGGTGCGATGCTCATCTGGTTCTTTGCAGAGACCATTGGTTACAACATTTTAAAATGGAATGTCTTTAAAGGAACTGATATCGCCGATAACATCTTTCAATTTGCTCCACTTAAAGCCATGTGGAACCTTATCGATGAACCTTTTTCAAGATTGAATGCAGTAAGGACCCTTGCCAATCAAATTGGAGAGGATATCAGTGCTGAACACGGTGTTCAATTTCACGAAATTTTGATAGTATTGGGCTGGACCTTTATTTTTATTTATGGTTCCTACTATTTATTAAAGGTCCGCGACTTGTAAATTAGTTGATTGAATATGCTATTTTTGTGACATGCAATTTCAATTAGAATCTGAATTTAAACCTACCGGAGATCAGCCAAAGGCCATAGACCAGTTGGTCAAAGGAATCCTGGATCAGGAAAAGTACCAGGTGCTTTTGGGAGTCACGGGCTCCGGTAAGACATTTACGGCTGCAAACGTCGTTCAAAGGGTGCAAAAACCCACCCTTGTTTTGGCCCATAACAAAACTTTGGCGGGTCAGTTATATTCAGAATTCAAGCAATTCTTCCCCAAGAATGCGGTGGAGTATTTTGTATCTTATTATGATTACTACCAGCCGGAAGCCTTTATACCCACTACGGGCCTTTATATTGAAAAAGACCTGTCCATCAACGAAGAGATCGAAAGGATGCGGCTCAGCACTACCTCTTCTTTGCTTTCTGGAAGAAGGGACGTATTGGTCGTAGCTTCTGTATCCTGCTTATATGGAATTGGAAACCCGGTGGAATTCAAAAAAAACGTCATTGACATCGAAGTTGGGCAAAGTATTGCCAGGACGAAGTTTTTGCACCAACTTGTTACAAGTCTGTATTCAAGAACAGAAATGGAAGCCAAAAGTGGAAGCTTCAGGGTAAAGGGAGATACCATTACCATTTACCCTTCCTATGGAGAATATGGCTTTAGAGTGCATTTCTTTGGTGATGAAATTGAAGAGATTGAAAGCTTCGACCTGATCAGTAACGAAATCATTGATTCTTTTGAGAGCTTAACGATATACCCGGCCAACCTCTTTGTGACCTCCCCCGATGTATTGCAAAATGCCATTCATGAAATTCAGGATGACCTGATGAAGCAAATAGCTTTTTTTCAAGAATCAGGAAGGCCTCTTGAAGCCAAAAGATTGAAGGAAAGAACCGAATTCGATTTGGAAATGATTCGTGAATTAGGTTACTGCAGCGGGATCGAAAACTATTCCAGGTATTTGGATGGAAGAAGCGCCGGAACCAGGCCATTTTGCCTGCTTGATTATTTCCCTGATGATTACCTGATGCTTGTCGATGAAAGTCATGTGACCATTCCGCAGGTACATGCCATGTACGGCGGAGACAGGTCAAGGAAAGAAAACCTCGTCGAATACGGCTTTCGACTTCCTGCCGCCATGGATAACCGGCCTTTAAAATTCGAAGAATTCGAGGCCATACAAAATCAAGTCATCTATATTAGTGCAACTCCTGCAGATTACGAATTACAGCATAGTGAAGGGGTATTTGTTGAACAAGTGATCAGGCCTACCGGACTGCTGGATCCTGAAATAGAGGTCAGGCCAAGTTCAAATCAGATAGATGACCTTATTGAGGAAATCCAGCAGCGTATAGAAGTTGACGAGAGAATTCTGGTCACGACGCTTACCAAAAGGATGGCTGAAGAACTCACTAAATATTTATCACGAATACAAATTCGATGCAGGTACATCCATTCAGACGTGGACACACTGGAAAGAATAGAGATCATGACCGATCTGAGAAAAGGGCTCTTTGATGTACTTATAGGGGTTAATTTACTGAGAGAAGGACTGGATTTGCCTGAAGTATCCCTGGTGGCTATTCTTGATGCTGACAAGGAAGGGTTTTTAAGGAGCCATCGTTCCCTGACCCAAACAGTGGGGCGCGCAGCACGAAATGTGAATGGAAAAGCCATTATGTATGCTGACAGAGTCACCAGGAGCATGCAACTCACCATTGATGAGACGAAAAGAAGAAGGGAAAAGCAGACGGCTTACAATACAAAGCATCATTTAACGCCAACACAGATCAAAAAGAATATTGATGACTCGCTTACCAAAAACCAACTTGCAACTTACCAATACGACGGAGCCAATGCCAAGGCAAATGAACATGATTTGCAGTACCTGAGCAAAACTGAAATAGAAAAACGGATAAGAGAGAAACGAAAAGGTATGGAAGCCGCAGCCAAGGCACTTGATTTTTTGATTGCTGCCAAGTTGAGGGATGATATCAAGGAGCTGCAGCAACATTTACATTAGGAGCTGCCATCGCTTTAAAGTATTTGGCTTTGAGGATTGGCCCGATCCATATTGGCCTTTAAACAGGCTAACTATCTTTATCATTGTTCAATCAAAAAAAAAGAGCCGTACATACGGCTCTTTTTTTTCTTTAGGATCACAACCAATAGTTTGATCTTTATCGCGATACTCAGATCCCGTGCTCCCTGCTAGTTTCCTTTCTTAAAATCTTCCAGGAATTTTGCGAGGCCTATATCCGTTAGGGGGTGCTTCAACAAACCTTTTATGGCACTTAATGGCCCTGTCATCACGTCTGCACCAATTTTGGCACAATCAATAATATGCATGGTATGGCGCACAGATGCCGCAAGGATCCCGGTGGTATATCCGTAGTTGTCAAAAATCAATCTGATCTCCGAGATCAAACCCAATCCATCTGTAGAAACATCATCAAGTCTTCCAATAAAAGGCGAGACATAGGTAGCTCCAGCTTTGGCGGCCAATAAAGCCTGGCCCGCTGAAAATACAAGGGTTACATTCGTTTTAATTCCTTTGTCAGAAAAATATTTACAGGCTTTGATACCGTCTGCAATCATGGGTAATTTTACCACTATTTGCGGATTCAGCGCAGCAAGTGCCTCTCCTTCTCTAACCATGCCTTCAAAGTCAGTTGCGATAACCTCTGCACTAACATCTCCATCCACTAAATTGCAAATATCTTTGTAATGGTTGATAATATTATCAGCTCCTGTAATACCTTCCTTGGCCATTAGGGACGGGTTCGTTGTAACACCATCAAGAATGCCAAGTGCCTGAGCTTCTTTGATCTGTTCTAAGTTCGCTGTATCAATAAAAAATTTCATCCTGTGTTTTTTAAATTTTTGCAAATATAATTTATTAAACCATATGCTGCCCCGATTATTTTAGGAAGCATCAAATTCTAGCTCTTTTCCATACATTTTCAAGATGTCCAAAGGAACTCGGTTCCCTATCTGTTTTGGCTCTTTGTTTTTTATGCCTTTGAGTACTTTATTTCAAAAGTTAAAGTTTTGTGTTCCATACTCAAATGGCATCTTGAGGCAATTGGGCCTGACAAGAAAATAAAACTTATCATTACCTATCCGGCATCTACCGGAAGAAATTTTGATGAATTGCTCCGTGTCATAGATTCTCTTCTACTGACTGCTTATCAAAAAGTAGCAACGCCTGCAAACTGGAAAAATGGTGAAGATTGCGTAATTGTTCCGTCTGTTAGTAAGGAGGGAATTCCTAAATTGTTTCCTAAAGGTTTTACCGAAATAAAGCCTTATCTAAGAATTACCCGGCAACCAAATTTAAATTAGAAGAGAAGGGCCTGAAGCGGGCCCTTTTTGATACCGTAAAGGTTTGATCAAACTTATCAGATAAATACTATTCAAAAATTTTTATCTTGCTCTAGAATTCCATGTGTTCTTTGAACTTGATGGGAATCAGAACATATGAGGACCCAAAATATAAGGTTATGAACAAAAAAGAAATCAATATACAGGGCTTCCGGCATATCCTGCATGAGCATCAGGCCTTTTCCAGGGATGAAATGATCGAAAAAAGCCAGGCCTTTTATCAATGGTTAAATCAACGCAGATCAATTCGTGAATTCAGTGACAAAGAGGTGCCAAAAGTAGTTATAGAAAACATTATTAAATCGGCGTCAACAGCGCCTTCCGGAGCTCATAAACAGCCCTGGACATTTTGCGCCATATCCAACAAAGACCTCAAGCATCAGATTCGAATTGCCGCTGAGGCCGAGGAAAAAGAAACCTATGAAAATCGGATGGGAGAGCGCTGGAAAAATGACCTGGCCGCCATGGCCACAGATATGCACAAGCCTTTTTTGGAAATTGCACCCTGGATCATTGTGGCCTGCAAGCGTGCCTATGAATATGAAGAGGATGGATCAAAGCACAATAATTACTATGTGAATGAATCTGTGGGCCTCGCCTGTGGCATGTTGATCACTGCCATTCACAATGCAGGTCTTGTGACCCTGACGCACACCCCCAGCCCGATGAAATTCCTTACAAGTCTTTTAAAAAGGCCCGACAATGAAAGAGCTTTCTTACTGCTTCCGGTTGGGTACCCAAAGGAGCCTGTTTATGTTCCTGATTTAAAAAGAAAAACGCTCGACCAGGTTGCGGTTTTTTACGAATAGTTTACTTTACATGCCATAATGCCTCATGATCAGTTTCTCATAAATACGATCAGG